>JANPOH010000284.1:0-16920 GCA_031427895.1 Betaproteobacteria bacterium | reverse complement strand
GGTTAAAGTGCTGCAAATGCCCGACGTGAAAGCCAAGCTGCTTGAATCAGGCATCGAAGCGCTGCACAGCACGCCGGAGCAATTCGCGACCTACATACAATCCGAAACCAGACGCTGGGCGAAAGTGGTGAAAGACTCTGGCGCGCGGGCGGAGTAGGCCCGCGGCGCCGGTGGCCGCATTCAGGCGGGCTTGGAGTCGCTGGACAACACCACGTTGCCGTAATTCAGTTTAAAGGTTTCTCCCACGCCCGCGGGCACATCGTTAAACGCTTCGAGTTGCGCGCCCGTGGGCAGCGTTATCACGTCGGCGACCGCCTTGCTGATCAGGATTTCATGAGCCTTGGCGGTGTCTTCGCCGAGTTTGCAGGCGGTGTTGACTTCTTCGCCGTAGACATCCTGATCGCCGATACGCAGCACATCGCCAAAGCCGATGCCGATACACAGCAGCACTTTGTCCTCGTCACGCAGCGTCTCGCTGTGGCGCTGGCAGCGATTTTGCATGGCGATGGCGCTACGCACCGCGTCATCCGGGCTGCGATACATGACCATCAGGCTGTCGCCCTCGGTCTTGAGCAAAATGCCGCTGCCGTGCTGGATCACCGGCACCAGCAGACGGTGCGATTCGTAGATGGTTTGCAGAAAATGCACGATGCCGAATTCGGCCACGTTGCGCGAAAACCCGGAAAGGTCGGTGTAGAGCACCGCCCATTTTTCGCCGAACAGATTCCAGATGCGCTTATCGATGCGCGCAGTGTCCGCACCGGGCCGCAGGCGTTCTTCGATCAGCAATTCCAGTCGATCGGCCGATGCGCTGGAGTCAATTTCGCGGATAAATGCCATGTTGAACCCTTTTAATAGCCGACCGCCTGGCCGTCGGTGCGGCGCTCGGAGGCGGCGAAGTAACCCTCTTCCATTTTGTAGATTAACTGGGCGCGTCCGAAGTCGGTTGACCAGCGGTCCGCCTGCGGCATGTCGTGACCGCGTGCTTTTAACGCCGCGATGGTGTCGGCGGGCACGCCGTGTTCGATGCCCACTTTCAGGCCGCTGTCGATGCGCCAGCGCGGCGCGTCGCTCGCGGCTTGCGGGTTCTGGTGGTAATCGACCATGCGTGACACCACCTGCATGTGACCCTGCGCCTGCATCGAGCCGCCCATCACGCCGAAGCTCATCAGCGGCTGACCGCCCTTGGTGAGGAAGCCGGGAATGATGGTGTGAAACGGGCGTTTGCGCGGCGCAACGATATTGGCGTGGCCGGGCTTCAAACTGAAACCGGAGCCGCGGTTTTGCAGCGCGATGCCTGTGCCGGGCACCACCACGCCGGAGCCGAAGCCGGAGAAATTCGACTGGATGTACGACACCATCATGCCCGATTCGTCGGCGGCGGTAAGGTACACCGTGCCGCCCTTGCTCGGCGTGCCGAAGGACGGCGTGCCGGCTTTTTTCATGTCGATCAACTTGGCGCGTTCTTTCAAGTAAGCCTTGTCGAGCATCTGCGCGGGGGTGATGCGCATGGTGGAAATATCCGACACGTACTCGTTGATGTCGGCGAAGGCGAGTTTCATCGCTTCGATTTTCAGGTGCATGCAGTCGGGAGAATCGACCGGCAGCGAGGCGACATCGAAGTTTTCCAGGATGCCCAGCGCCATCAAGGCGGCGATGCCCTGACCATTGGGCGGAATTTCGTGCAGGGTGTAGCCGCGATAATCGAGGCCGATGGGCTCCACCCAGTCGAGCGTGTGCGCGGCCAGATCATCGAGCGTCAGGGCGGCGCCGTGTTGTTTGGAAAAGGCGGCAATTTTTTCGGCGAGATCACCGCGATAAAACGCCTCGCCTTTGGTTTCGGCGATGCGCTGCAAGGTTTTCGCGTGCGCGGCGGAGACGAATTTTTCACCGGCGGCGACCGCGCGCCCGCGCGGCATGAACGCATCGGCGAAGCCGGGCTGGTCTTTGAGTTCCGCCGCGCCGTTGGCCCACAAACGCGAAATCGTTGGCGACACCATATACCCGTCGGCGGCGTATTTGATCGCCGGCTCGAACAAATCGGCGAACGGCAGCTTGCCGTATTTCGCCGACATTTCGACCCAAGCCGATACCGCGCCGGGCACCGTAACGGTATCCCAGCCGCGCTGCGGCATCGCGGCCTTGCCCCTTGAACCAATCGGGCGTCCATGCGGCGGGCGAGCGGCCCGATGCGTTCAGGCCCTTGAGCTGTTTGCCGTCCCACAGGATGCAGAATGCGTCGCTGCCGATGCCGTTGCTGGTGGGTTCGAGCACGGTGAGCGAAATCGCGGTGGCGAGGATCGCATCCACCGCATTGCCGCCCTTTAACATCATGCGTAAACCGGCTTGCGCGGCGAGCGGTTGCGAGGTGGCGACGCAATTGCGCGCGAGTATCGGCATGCGTTGCGAAGGGTAGGGGAACTGATAGTCGAACATATCCATGGAAGTTCTCGGTGGGTCAGCGGGAAAGGCGGATTTTACAGGGGTTCGCCCCGTGGCGGCAGCGCGCGCCAGGATCGCACCCCGCACCATTTTGGCCCGCGCGAAGGCTTCGTGCGCCAGGCCCGCATTTTGCTACACTGGCGGAAGCGGACAACCAATAAAAAACCATCGTGGCACATCATACGACTCAACTGGCCGTGCTGTTCGCGGACGTTAACGACAGCACCGGTCTGTATGAACTGCTTGGCGACGCGACGGCTTTTGACCTCGTGCGCGAAGTAATGGATTTGCTGGGTGAGATCACGACGGCCAACGGCGGGCGGATGGTGAAGTCGATAGGGGACGGCCTGATGTGCGCGTTTTCTTCCGCCGACAGCGCGGCGGCCGCGGCGGGGGATATGCATCGGCGGGTGGCCAGGCTCGCGCTGCCGGGTACGGGCGAGCCGTTGACGATTCGGGTCGGATTCCGTTTCGGCAATGTGATTCAGAACGGCGACGATTTATTCGGCGACACGGTGAATATTGCCGCGCGCCTGGCGGAACTTGCGCTGTCGGAGCAGGCGTTAACGGATGCCGAGACGGTATTGGCGCTATCCGCGCTGTTGCGCGGTTCCACGCGGCTTATCAATACCTTGCCGGTCAAAGGCAAGGCAGAGCCGGTGAAAGTGCATGAGCTGCTGTGGAAAATGACCGGTGTTCGCACCGTGATTCTGGATGCCGCTGCACTGGCGTCGGCGCCGGCGCACGAACGGCGCATCTGCCTCGACTATCGCGGGGTGGAATCGGTTTTCAAAAGCACCATCTGCTTCGGGCGCGAGGCCGCGGGCAATAATCTGGTGATGACGGACGCGATGACCTCCCGCCATCACGCCAAGATCGAACTGCGTGCCGGTAAATTCATCCTGGTCGATCTGAGCAGCAATGGCACGTATGTGCGTATCGGCGGCGCGGATGAGATTCGTCTCAAGCGCGAGGAAATGATTCTGTTTTCATCCGGCTGCTTTGCGTTTGGTCACAGCACCGCCGATCCGGCGGCGGAAGTGGTCAAATTCAACTGCGACTCGTATTAAAGGAAATCCGTGGCGCAAACCAAGGCCAACCTCGCTGTGTTGTTCGTCGATGTGAGCGACAGCACGGGCCTTTACGAATTGCTCGGCGACTCCACGGCTTTCGGCGCGGTGCGTGAAGTCATCGAGTTGCTCAAGCGCACCACCGTTACTGCGGGCGGCAGGGTGGCCAAATCGATTGGCGACGGCCTGATGTGCGTGTTTCCCTCGGCAGATGCGGCGGCGAAGGCGGCGGGAGAAATGCAGTGGCACGTCGCCGCGCGCCCGCCCTTGAAGTCCGGGGAGCAATTGGCGATCCGTGCGGGGTTTCGTGTCGGAACGGCGATCCAGGATGGCGAAGATGTATTCGGCGACACGGTGAATATCGCCGCGCGCATGGCGGGCCTTGCGCTATCGGGGCAGGTATTGATGGACGCCGGCACGGTGGCGGCCTTATCACCCCGGTTGCGCGAATCGACGCGCCGCATCAACGCCATGCCGGTAAAAGGCAAGACAGAGCCGGTTCAGGTACACGAACTGCTGTGGCAAATGAGCAGCGACCGCACGGTGATTATGGGCGCCGCCACCGCCGCCGGCGTGGCGTCAGTACGCGAGCCTCGAATCACGATCACCCACGGCGGCAAATCGACCGTGTTCAAGAGCACCATCTACTTCGGACGCGAGGCGGCGGGCAATGATGTCGTGATGACCGATGCAAAGACGTCGCGCCGTCACGCCAAGATAGAGCTGCGCGCGGGCAAGTTCGTGCTGGTGGATCAGAGCAGCAACGGCACCTACGTTGTCATTAGCTTGGCGAACGAGATTTGCCTGAAGCGCGAGGAATTGATTCTGTATGCAAACGGGCGCTTTGCCTTCGGCCACGGCACTGCGGAACCGGGCGCGGAGATCGTGGAATTCAACTGCAATTGAAATGGATTGCCGCTGAAGTAGCCGCCCTTCATTCCGCCTGCACACCCGCGCCGCGCGAGACCTTGGCCCAGTTGGCGATTTCCGCGCGATTGTAGCGGTCATATTCATCGGGCGAGTTGCCCACGGCTTCCGCGCCCTGGCTCGCCAGTCCTTTGCGGACGTCCGGGTTGTTCAGCGCCTTGCGTACCGCGGCGTTGACGCGGTCAACGATGGCGCGCGGGGTGCCGGCGGGCGCGAACATGCCAAAGCCGCTGGAGACGATGAAATCCGCCATGCCGGATTCGATCATGGTGGGAATGTCGGGCACGGCGGGCGAGCGTTTCGCGCCAGCCTGCGCGATCATGCGCAGGCGGTTATCGCGGATAAAGCTCATGGTGGCCGGCATGCTGGCGAATTGCATGTGAACGTGGCCCGCCACCAGATCAACCGTGGCGGGGCCGATGCCTTTATACGGCACATGGGTCAGCTTGAGTTGCGCGCGCGAGGCCAGCATTTCGATGGCGAGGTGGCTGGAGGTGCCGCGTCCGGGCGTGGCATAGAGCAGCTCGCCGGGCTTGGCGCGCGCGAGCGCGATGATGTCCTTGAGGTTTTTGGCCGGCACGGAAGGATGCACCACCAGCGCATTGGGCACGTCGGCCACCAGCGTCACCGGCGCGAAATCGCGTACCGAATCGTAGGGCAGTTTCTTAATCACCGCCGGGTTGATGACATGCGCGCTCGACACCATCAGCAGCGTGTAACCATCGGGCGGCGCTTTGGACGCAATGTCGGTGCCGATGGTGCTGCTCGCACCGCCGCGATTGTCGATGATGATTTGCTGGCCGAGGTCTTCGCTCATTTTCGCCACGATAAAACGCGCGATGATGTCGGTGTTGCCGCCGGGCGCGAAGGGCACCACCATGCGTATGACTTTGACGGGGTAGGCTGGCCCTGCGCCTGGCGTAGCGGATTGCGCGCCGCTATCGGCGCAGGGAATCAGCCCCAAACCCAATAATGAATATAAGTATTTGTTTTTAAACATTATTTTCCATGTGTTGCGCCATACCCAGCGCTGATATCACTCCGGCTGTATCCCCGCATCGCGCACCACTTTGGTCCACTTCTCGATTTCGCCGCGCGTGAACGCGGCGAATTCTTCGGGCGTGCTGCCGATCGGATCGGCGCCTTGCCCGGCGAGTGCGTTGCGTACGTCCGGGTTGCTTAGCGCCTTGACCAGAGTGCTGTGTACGCGATCCACGATCGGGCGCGGCGTGCCTGCCGGCGCGAACATGCCGAAGCCGCTGGAGACGACAAAATCCTTGATGCCGGATTCGATCATCGTCGGCGCATCCTTCGCCGCCGGGGAGCGCGCCTTGCCGGTCTGCGCGATCATGCGCAGCTTGCCGCTGCGTACGTGGTTGATGACCACCGGCAAGCTGGAAAACTGCGTTTGCACATGCCCCGCCAGCAAATCAATGACCGACAGGCCGGTGCTTTTGTAGGGCACGTGTATCAGCGACACTTTTTCAATCGCGCTGAACAATTCGCCGGCGAGGTGGCCGACGGTGCCGCGCCCGCCGGTGGAGTAGGTGATTTGCCCGGGGCGGGTGCGCGCCAGCGCGATGAATTCTTTCACCGTTTTGACCGGCATCGCGGGATGCACCACCAGTGCCGTGGGCACATCGGCGATCATCGAAATGGCGGTGAAATCCCGGATCGAATCGTAAGGCAGCTTTTTAATCATCGCCGGGTTGATGACATGCGCGGCGGAAACAGTGATGAGCGTGTAGCCGTCGGGCGGCGCCTTGGCGGTGATCTCGGTACCGATCACGCTGCCGCCGCCGCCGCGGTTGTCGATGATGATTTGCTGGCCGAACAGCTTGCCCATTTCGGGCCCGACGATACGCGCGATGATGTCGGTGTTGCCGCCCGCGGCGAAGGGCACAATCATGCGGATGGTTTTGGTGGGGTAGGTTTGCGCGCATGCCGGCCCCAACGTGCCGGCCAGCAATGCACTGCCACTCACGCCAACTAAAAAAAGCAATCCCGTGTTCGTCATGGTCTTCCCTCTTGTGGAATGTGTGCGCATCATACACTGGCGTGGTCCCGGCCATGGGTCTGACACGCTGCGGGAAAACCGCTAGAATCGGCGTCCCCCGCCATCGCGAATTAAACCCGCCACGCCTTCCGCGGAATGCCTGTTTCCGGAGCCGATCATGACCGCATCCAACCGTCTTACCATCATGGGCACGCGCCACGTTGTTTCGGCGGGCCATTATCTTGCCGCGCACGCGGCGTTTGAAATTCTCGAAGCGGGCGGAAACGCCATCGATGCCGGTGTCGCGGCGGGGATCGCCATCGAGGTGTTGCAGACCGACAAGGTGAATTTCGGCGGCGTGGCGCCGATGATTATTCATACGGCCAGGGATAAAAAGGTGCATTGCATCGACGGTCTTGGCGTGTGGCCGAAGGCGATCACAGCCGATTATTTTCAGAAAAAACACGGCGGCAAAATTCCGCCCGGCGTCGAGCGCTGCGTGGTGCCCGCCGCGCCCGATGCGTGGCTTACCGCGCTGTCGAATTACGGCACCATGAGTTTCGGCGAGGTGGCCTCCGCCGCGATCCGTTTTGCCGGCGAGGGTTTCGCGGTGTATCCGCTGCTGTCGCAATTTATCGAAACCCATCGCAAGGATTACGAACGCTGGCCGTCGAGCGCGAAGGTGTTTCTGCCGAAGGGCCGCGTGCCGCGGGTGGGCGAGCGTTTCATTCAGGCCGATCTCGCCCGCACGCTGCAATTTCTGGCCGACGAGGAACGCAAGGCCGCGCGCAAAAAGGGCCGCAAGGCGGGGTTGAAAGCCGCGCGTGATGCGTTCTACAAAGGTGACATCGCGCGCGAGGTGACGAAGTTCATCGAGAAAGAAGGCGGCCTCATGCGCTTTGCGGATTTCGCCGATTTCAGCGTCAAGCTCGAACCCACCGTGCGCACGCGCTTCGAGGGCATTGATCTGCATGCCTGCGGGCCGTGGTCGCAGGGGCCGACGCTGCCGATGACGTTAAACATCCTCAAGGGTTATGACCTGCGCGCGCTGGGGCATAACTCCGCCGACTATGTGCATGTGCTGACCGAGGCGATCAAGCTGACGTTCTCCGACCGCCATAATCATTTCGGCGATCCGGCTTTTGTCAAAGTGCCGATGGCGGGCCTGATGTCCGAAAAATACGCCGCATGGCAGCGCTCGCGCATCCGCATGAACGCCGCGTGCGCGGGCATGCCGCGCGGCGGCGATCCCAAAACCCTCAGCGAATTCGACAACCGCTGCATGCCGCCGCCGCAAAGGGCGGAAGCGCCGGGGCCGGGCGATACCTCGTACCTGTGCGTGATCGATCGTCACGGCAACGCGATGTCCTGCACGCCCAGCGACGGCTCGGATCAGACGCCGATTGTTCCCGGCGTGGGCATCTTGTGCTCCGGGCGCGGCACGCAGTCGTGGGCAGACCCGTCGCATCCGTCGTCGGTGGCGCCCGGCAAACGGCCGCGTTTGACGCCGAGCCCGGCGATGGCGTTCAAGAACGGCAAGGTGTTCATGCCCTTCGGCACGCCGGGCGGTGATGTGCAGACGCAGGCGATGCTGCAAGTGTTTCTCAACGTCAACGTATTCGGCATGTCGGCGCAGGACGCCATCGAAGCGCCGCGTTTTTCAACCTACAGTTATCCCGGTTCGTTCGAGCCGCACAAGTATTATCCCGATCGGCTGTACCTCGAATCGCGCATCGATGCATCGGTGAACGACACGCTGGCCGCGCGCGGGCACGACGTGCGCGCATGGCCCGAGTACACCTGGCTCGCGGGCGCGGTGTGCGCCATCGTCAACGATACGAAAAACGGCGTGCTGCATGGCGGCGCCGATCCGCGGCGGCCGGCCTATGTGCTGGGCTGGTAGTATTGCGGTTTTTATATAACTATTTGTTTTTAAAGGATAATTTTTGATGATTTCCCGTATGAAATTCATCTGTAGCGCGCTTGCCGTGGTGTGTGTGACGGAGGCTAACGCGCAAGGCGCGGCGAATTACCCATCGAAACCGATTCGCTATCTTGTGGGCTACACGCCGGCCGGGGTGGCGGATTTGCTGGCGCGCGCGGTGGGCGCGAAGCTGGTCGAGGCATGGGGCCAGCAGGTGATCGTCGAGAATCGTCCCGGCGGCGGTACCAACATCGCCGCCGAGATGGTCGCGAAGGCCGCCCCCGATGGTTACACCCTGTTCATGCCGACGGTGGCGAATGCGATCAATCCGACGCTGATGGCGAAACTGAATTTCGACTTGATGCGCGACTTCATCCACATCACCAATTACGCCAAAGTGCCGGGCATTCTGGTGGTGCATCCGTCGGTGCCGGTCAAAAACGCAAAAGAGTTGATCGCGTTGGCGAAAGCGCGCCCCGGCGAGTTGCGTCACGGCTCCACCGGCATCGGCAGTCCGCACCATCTGGCGGCGGAAATCTTTAAATCCATGGCGGGCGTCAAAATGATTCACGTGCCTTACAAGGGTGCGACGCCGGCATTGACCGACGTGGTGGCCGGGCACATTGAAATTTATTTCGGCGCGATGGTTTCAACCATTCCGCACGTCAAAAGCACGCGCGTGAAGGCGCTGGGCGTTACCAGCTTGAAGCGCGTGGCGGCGGCGGGCAATACGCCGACGCTCGATGAGCAGGGGCTCAAAGGCTTCGACACCGGATCGTGGTTCGGCATGTCCGTGCCCGCGGGCACGCCCAACGACATCGTGATGAAGCTGCACGCCGCCGCGACGCGCGCGATTGCCGCGCCGGATATTCGTGATCGCATGAGCGCGGAGGGGGCGGAATTCGTCGGCGACACGCCGGCGCAGTTCACCGCGTTCATCCGCGAAGAGATCGTGAAATGGGGCAAGGCGGTCAAGGCCTCGGGCGCCAAGCCGGAGTGAGCGGTTCAAGGATGAAGGATGAAAAAAAGCGTGCCGCTGGTGTGCGGGCATATGGGTTATTCGTCGCTGCGCTGCTGCTAGCATCCGTGGCGTCGTCTGCGGATTACCCCTCGCGCCCGGTGCGGCTGCTGGTCGGATTTCCGCCGGGGGGCGCGGCGGATATTCTGGGGCGCATTGCCGCGCAGCAGTTGAGCGAGCGGCTGGGCCAACAAATGGTGGTGGACAATCGCGGCGGCGCGGGCGGGCTGGTGGCGACGGAACTCGCCGCGCGTGCCGCGCCTGACGGCTATACGCTGCTGTTCACCTCGATACCGCACGTCATCAACCCGCATCTTTACAAAAAAGTGCAGTACGACCCGATCCGGGATTTTGCGCCCGTGGTGCAGTTTGTCACGGTGCCGCTGATGATGGCGGCGAACATGGCGCTGCCGGTGAAATCGGTAAAGGATTTGATCGTGCATGCCAAGGCGCGGCCGGGGCAGATCAACTATGCGTCGAGCGGCAGCGGCGCGTCCAGTCACCTCGCGATGGAGTTGTTCAAGACCATGGCGGGCGTCGATCTGAATCATGTGCCGTACAAGGGCACGGGGCCGCTGATGACGGATGTGATTTCCGGGCAGATACAGTTGACCATCGTCAGCGTGGTGCCGCTGGCACCGCTGGTCAAGGCCGGCAAGGTGCGTGGCCTGGCGATGACCGGGCCAAAGCGCTCGCCGCTGTTTCCCGATATGCCGGCGATTGCCGAGACGGTTCCCGGCTACGAAGTGGTCAACTGGTTCGGCATTCTTGCCCCGGTCGGCACGCCCGCCGCGATCATCACCCGCATCAATGCCGGTATGAACCGCGCCCTGGAGGCGCAGCCGGTCAAAGACAGTCTGCGCGCGCAAGGCGCCGAAGCCGCCGCCGGCGGCGCGGACGAATTCGCGCGCATCATCAAGGCAGATTTTTCCAAGTGGGCAAAAGTCGTGCGCGAGTCCGGCGCACGCGTGGACTAACCGGATATCACCCTATCACTATGACTCTGCCCGATCCCCGCACGTGGCGCACGCCGCCCGTCGATTCACCTCTGCACCAGCTGGCCATTGCAAGTTTAGGCGGCGAGGTGGCCGCGCGCGCCACGCTGCGGCTTGAGTTGGATGCCTTGCTCGACACCGCCGCCGACGATGCGGTGCAAGCACTGCTGCGTGATGCGCCGTCCGCCGACTGTTATCGCCATCTGCGGCAAATGCTCGCCAAGCTGGTGAACAAGCCCGAACGCGGCGAAGCGGTGATTGCGCGCTTGTTCGCGATCCCGCTGGTGATCGTCGCCGGAAGCAAAAAGCAAACGCAGTTGCCCGATGCGTTGCCGGACATCGCCGCCGTGACCGCGCTGTTGCAGGAACATAACGTGCTGGGCGCCGGGCGTAACTTCGGCTTGGGCAATGCGCTGTGCTCGATGGAAACGCTGGATTGCCTGCGCCCGCGCCTGTTGCGGCAGTGGGCCGCGCAGTTGCGTAGCGGCGCGGCGCCGCTCGAATTGGCCGGCAGCGCGATTCACGTCGCGCCGGGCCGCGAGCAGGTTGCGCTGCGGTTTCTCGTGGGCGCCAGTGTGGCGCCTGCCCATGTTCCCGCCGACGCGCCAGCCGCGGTGGAGGGCGGCGCCGAGGTCGGCGCGTGGGGCACGCCCTTCACCCAACTGCTGGCGCGGCAATTGGCGCAGCCGGGGTTGGACGTGCTGCCGCTGGCGCGTGCGCCGATCGCGCTGTACCTGGCGCCGGACGCAGGCCGCGCGGCGCAGATCGAGCTGGCGTTCAGTTTATTTTTGAGTAACGCCGTGCGGCAATTTCGCCTGGCGGTGGGCGACCCGGCGGTGGTGCTGTCCGCGCATGCCGCGGGCGACGGTGGCGCGGAACTGCGTGTGAGCTTGAGTTCAGTATTCGATGAATCGATGCTGGAAGGCTTTAGATGGCCGCTGTACCCGCCTGATGACTTATCTGAAATAGTTAATAAAATCAACAGCTTAGTTGAAGAATGCCGACTGACCTCCACGCACGTTTTGGCAGCGGTGGCCGGCGATCTGAATGCGCGCGGCGGACGGTTTTTAAGCGCGCGAGATGCCGAGCAAATGGAGCGCGAGGCGCGCGAGCATTGAGTTGCCGTTGGGTGTTCGGCGTTTGGCGTCGCCGCAAAGCGCGGCGGGGTTGCGCCAAGCGCCATACCGACAACACGCCGCCTACAGCCATCCCTTGTGCCGCAAAAACATAATCGGCCCCACCGCCACGGCGATCATCAACGCGATCGCCAGCGGGTAGCCGACGGTCCATGACAGCTCCGGCATGTGCTTGAAATTCATGCCGTAGATGCTGGCGATCAGTGTCGGCGGCATCAGCACCACGGACAGTACCGTGAACACATTGAGACGCCGGTTGTGCGCGATGTTAATCATGCCGATGGCGGCATCCATCAAAAACTTTGTGCGATCGGCGAGAAAATCCGAAAAGTTCATTAGCGATTCCACGTCGCGCAGCACTTCGTTCATGGTGTCGGCGTTGACGGCGATATCCGTGTTGCGCGAAAGGTTGGAATACGCGCGCTTGTTTTCCATAAAGCCCAGGCGCGCCTTGCCGTTGATATCCTCGATGCGCGCGAGCGCCTCCAGCGCGTGGGTCATGCCCTGTGAATTGGTGCGAAAAATGCTGCCGCTCACGGCATCAAGCTCGCGCTGGAGATTTTCAAATACGTCGGCCATCATGCCAACCCTGGTCGCGACCAGCCCCAGCAGTATGCCGGCGGGCGTGGGAAATTCATCGGCGTTTTTCGACACCTGCGAATAAAACGTGCGGATTTCGGCAAGCTCGTCCGTGCGCAGCGTGAACAGACGGTTGTTGTTGATGGTGAACGCCACATTGACGTTGCGCGCGAGGCCGTTTTCCAGCGCGAGAAAATACAGGTTGATGTGCAGGCCGGTTTCGTCGCGATAGTAGCGTGAACTGGCTTCGATCTCGCCGAGCTCTTCGATGAACTGCAACTCCTGGGCGTACTGATCCCTGACCCAGTTGCGCTCCTGATCGGTGGGGTCGTTCAGGTCAACCCAAACCGCGTCCGGCGGCAACTCGCCAGGCAGGTTAGCCAGTTTTTTAACCAGGGTTTGGCCGCTGCGTGTGTAGACTGTTAGCATTGCACTCCCGTGCGTCAATTGTGGTTTGTGTTTGCGCGCATTTTAGCCGCAGTGCCCTTCGATGCCCAAGCAAAAAAACATCCCTGCCCGCAGGCCCTCCGCCGCTCCTGCCGTACCTGCGGCCGCTCCTTACGAGGCATTAACCCCTGAATGCCTGCTCGACGCCGTGGAGACCACCGGCCTGCGCTGCGACGGCCGCCTCAACGCGTTGAACAGCTACGAGAATCGCGTGTATCAGGTGTGGCTTGATTCCGGCGAGTGCGTGGTGGCGAAGTTCTACCGCCCGCAACGCTGGAGCCGCGCGGCGATCCTCGAGGAGCACGCCTACGCGCTGGAACTTGCGGCGGCGGAGTTGCCGGTGGTGGCGCCGCTGGTATTAAACGGTAAAACGCTGCATGAGCACGCGGGCTTCATGCTGGCGCTGACGCCGCGCCAGGGCGGGCGCACGCCGGAATTCGAGGATGACGACACGCTGCGCTGGCTGGGACGCTTCATCGCGCGCATTCATGCCACAGGCTCGCTGGCGGATTTTAAGCATCGGCCGACCATAGGCTGGGATGAGTTCGGCGTCGCGCCCGTGCGTTACGTGCTGGACCATGATTTCGTGCCGCCCGATTTGCGCGTGGCGTATGAAAGCACCGCGCTTGATGTGATTAAGCGGGTGAAACATCGCTGGCGGCAGTGCGAGGATGCGGGCGGCTTCGATACCCTGCGGCTGCATGGCGATTGCCACGCGGGGAATATTTTATGGACCGCAGGCAACCCCGGCGGCCCGCATTTCGTGGACCTCGACGACGCGCGCATGGGCCCTGCGGTGCAGGATATCTGGATGTGGCTCGGTGGCGCGCGCGACGCGCGGCAACAGCAACTCGCGGCGATTATCAACGGCTACCGCGAGTTTTATGATTTCAATCCGCTCGAGTTGGCGTTGATCGAGCCGCTGCGTACGCTGCGTATGGTGCATTACGCGGGCTGGCTGGCGCGGCGCTGGGCCGACCCGGCATTTCCGCGCAGCTTTCCGTTTTTCAACACACAGCGTTATTGGCAGGATCACATACTCGCGCTGCGCGAACAGGCGGCGGCGCTGGATGAGCCGCCGCTGGAGCTGATACGGTGACGATCACGCTGAAAGTGATCGCGGTGATCGCGCTCGCTTACGGCGCATTGCTGGGACTGGTGTTCTGGTATCAGCCCAAGCTGGTGTATTTTCCGATGAAAGGGGATTACACCATCACGCCGCGTTCGATGGGGCTCGCCTTCGAGCCGGTGACGCTGCCGACCGCAGACGGCGAACAGCTTGCGGCCTGGTGGGTGCCTGCGTCCGCCGCTGCCGCCGTTACCGTGCAGGGCACTGTGCTGCTGTTTCACGGCAACGCCGGCAATATCTCGCATCGCATCGACTACGCCAAAATGTTTCACGATCTGGGCTACAACACCCTATTGGTGGATTACCGCGGCTACGGCAACAGCACCGGCGAGCCGTCGGAGCAGGGCACCTATCGTGATGCCGCCGCGAGTTGGCAATGGCTGACGGCCCCGCGCGGCATCAAGGCATCCGACATCGTGATTTTTGGTGAATCGCTCGGCGGCGGGGTGGCTGCGTGGCTGGCGACGCAACACGCACCCCGCGCGCTGATACTTGCCTCCACGTTTAGCTCCATCCCGGACCTCGGCGCGCAGGTGTATCCGTGGCTGCCGGTGCGCTGGTTAAGCCGCATACATTATGACAATGCGGGGCACGTGCAAAAAATGCGCGTGCCGCTGCTGATCGCGCACAGCATCGACGATGAACTGATTCCTTTTGCGCACGGCAAAAAGTTATTTGCCGCCGCACCGGAGCCGAAGACGTTTCTGGAGATGCGCGGCGGTCACAACGAAGCATTTGTATTTGCACGGGAAGCATGGGTGCTGGCGGTGTGGCGGTTTTTGCAGCGCACTCGGCCGCCATAGGAGAATTGCGGTATAAATCCCTGCCCGGACTGCCCCTCGCCGGTTTCGCAGCCACCGGAAAGAAAGATTTATTGGTAGACTATTCCGTGATTGGGGCAGTCTGCCGGGCCGTGTTTCAGCGGGCTTTGCTGGTTGCTTCGCCTGCAACGTATTGCACTGAAGTGAGATAAAAATGGAAATGCATCCAAAGATTGCGCCACTGTTCCAGGGACGCGAAGCGCAGTACCCGAAGAATGTGGAAGCCAAGTATCCGCGCGTGTTCGCCAGAATCATGGAAAGCTGGGATTCCCCGCTGGCCGACGCTGTGTTTGAAGACCTGCTGATGGACAAGCGCGGCGGGCGTCAGGGGTTTCCAGCGGAGGCCATGGGCGAAATCCTGCTGCTCGGGCGCATTCACGATCGCATCAAGGAAATCCGCGAAGAGAAAGCCGGCTTGACCCAGGCGAAAGATCCGTGGGGGCAGGAGGCGATCAAGCGCGGTCTGGCGCGTGAACAGATTTCGTATGATGAAAAAGGGTTTTTCCGCTCGATTGAATTGGGCAACGAGCAAGCTATTTTGCTTTTCATGCAGGCCGGCGTTAACATCGAATCGCGCAACCCCGCCGGGTGGACGCCGCTGCTTGCCGCGGCGTATGCCGGCAGCGAGAAAAGCGCGACGTTGCTCATCAATAAAAACGCCAATGTCGATGCCAAGGACGGCCAAGGCTATTCCGCCTTGCATTGGTCGTCGTTTAAGGGCGCCTTGGGCGTGGCCAAGGTGTTGCTGGAGGGCAAGGCGAACGTCAATGCCCAGAGCGATATGGGGCTGACACCGCTGCATCAGGCCGCGATGATGGGTCACCTGCGTGTCATCGAAGCATTGATTAAAGGCGGCGCCAATCTCAATTTAACCAGCAACGACGGCTGGACGCCGCTGCATCAGGCCATCGGTGACGCCAGTGTTGAGGTCGTTACGTTGCTGGTTGCAGCCGGCGCGGATGTGAACATCAAGGACCTCCGCGACGTATCGCCGCTGGAACTCGCCGTACGGCGCAAAAAAGCGCCCGTGCTTGCCGCGCTCGGCGTAGCGGCGTGATGGGCTGGCCGGCGACTGCCGATTGAGCAGGGCAGGGTGACTCGAATGCTGGTACAGGATTGCGATTTACGAGCGCGGATTCGCAAGAAATTGCCGAGCAACCACGCCAATCACCTTGCGCGCTTCAATTGACGTCGGTGATTTTCTTTTGATCTGCTTTGTATGCCTTCGCCAACCCGCTCACGGAGGTGTTTTGACCTGGCCGAATAGGGCCTGACGTCAGAGGTACGGGGGCGCATCGTTTACGGCGTGTCCCGCTTGACCGCAATGTTGGACGAAGCCGCTACGCGGAGGAAACAGCGCTGTCGGATTGAAGATCAAAATGTAATCTCATCCCCGCACACGAGGGGTTGTTCCACGACAACCTATGAGGTTACACCAAGATGAAATCATCGAGCGAAGTAATATTCCAACAGAACTACCAGTTACATTTGAAGCACCTGAAACTCAAAGGACTGCAACCGAAGACCATTGATGCTTATTCTCGCGCCATCCGCCGAATTGGGGAGCGCTTTGATTATCAGATTGACAGTCTAACCGAGGGGCAGCTGACTGACACTTTGCCGAGCTCGTAGCGTCGCACTCCTGGAGTACGGTCAAGCTTGATCTGTATGGGTTGCAGTTCTACTACGCACGTGTTTTGCGTAAGCCCTGGGCGGCGCCCGGTCTGATCAAGCCGCCCAAGAGCCAGCGCTTGCCGGACATCGTCACGGTGGCGGAGGTGCAGCGGATATTCGCCGCCACTCGCGTGCTCAGCTACCAGGTATTCTTCTTCACGCTCTATAGCCTGGGACTGCGGCTGGGCGAAGGCCTGCGACTGCAGGTGGGCGATATCGATGCGGCACGCGGGCGCGTACACATCCGCGATGCCAAGGGCAACAAAGATCGCTTCGTTCCCCTGCCGCAAGCAACACACCAACTGTTGCGCCGTTTCTGGCGGGTGCACCGCAACCCCTTGCTGTTGTTCCCCAACCGTCATGCCGGTTTGAACGGGGCCGCAGCCGCCACCACGCCGCTGGATCGTGGCGGCGTGCAGAAGACCCTGCACAAGGTGATCGCGGCCTGCGGCCTAAAAAAAAGATCACGCCTCACAGCTTGAGGCACAGCTATGCCACGCACCTGATCGAAGCCGGCATCGATCTGATCGAAGTGCAGAAATTCCTCGGCCATCACTCGATTCTCACCACCGCCCGCTATACCCATCTGACTGACCAGACCAAGCATCACGCCCTCGAACGGATCAACGGCTTGATGGATGGTTTCAGCATCGCCTGGGGGCAGGTCAAATGATCCGGCTTGCTTCCGTCATCGCTTCCTTCGAGGCAGACTTCCTGGCGCAATACCGGGGGCAACTGGGATATAATCTTCAATTTTAACTG
>JANPOH010000283.1:0-2797 GCA_031427895.1 Betaproteobacteria bacterium | reverse complement strand
GGTAAGTTTCCGGTGACAGCGTGATGGTGCCCTCAAACGGCATGTGCATCGGCGTCACCCCCAGCGGACCGCCGGGCAGCACCAGGCCATCCATGCGCTCGGCCACCGCGTGGCTGATGACGTTGGCGGCATAGATGTCGGTGCCGGTCGGCAGATGCGGGCCGTGTTGCTCGACGCTGCCGGCAGGCAGAATCACCAGCGGATTTTTTTTGAACTGCGCGGCGATTTCGGGCTGGGTGAGATCTATGAAATAGCGGGTGGGTAGTGTCATATTAGCCTCCGACTCAGTTTCCAACTCAGTTTCCAACTTTCTTGCGGGTTTCGCTCATGATGTCAGCGATTTTGACGGCACGGCCTTGGCTGTCGACGGAACGCAGCGCCGCATACACCATCGCCACCGCCACATTGCCGTTGTGCGCGGTGAGTTCGCCGGGTTTGCCGCTGACGCAGCTATCGGCAAACATTTCCAGCTCGGCGCGGAACATATCGCTTTCGGGGACTTTGATTTCCTGCCGCTTGGCCCAGCCGTCTTTGCCGCGCTGGATGTAGAGCACCGAGGCTTTGTGCAGCAGATGTGGTGTATCCCAGGTGCCGAAATCGATTTCATAGTGCATCAGGCCTTTGGAGCCGAACACGCGCACGCTGAAGATGCCGGGGGATGTCCAGCTTGATCCCACGTAACCCAATTTGCCGTCGGCGAAACGAATGGTGCTCATCGATTGATCGTCCACTTCCGCGCCCACCGGCGAGAGCTTCGACGACATCGACGAAATTTCCGTCACCGCGCCACCCAGCAGATGCAGCACGTCAAACTGGTGAATGCACAATTGCGACAGGTTGCCGCCGGGCGCGCGGTCTTTGTACCAGCGCCAGGTCTTGGGCGTGAGTTCGAGTGCGCGTTCGTTGGAAAAGTTGGCTTCCATGAACGCTACGCGACCGAGGTCGCCGCGGTCGATGTGTTCCTTGATGATGAGGATGCCCGCCATCAGCCGCGCGCTGTGGCCGACGGTGACGGTGATACCGTATTGTTTTTCCAGCGCTTCGATTTTGAGGCCGTCTTCCAGCGTCTGTGCGATGGGCTTTTCGGTGTAGACGTGTTTGCCGGCCTTGGCGACCATTTCCGCCATCGGAAGGTGTTGCTCGTTGGGTACGGTAAGTATGACGCCCTTGATTTCCGGATCCGACAGCAGGGTTTGCATATCGGGCGCCGAAGGCACGCCGAATTCCTTGGCGAAATCATCGCGCTTGTCCTGCGAGCGGCTGAACCCGGCGACGATTTGCAGTTTGTCGGATTTGCCGGATACGGCGCGGGTCAGCACTTTGGCCCACCGACCGAGGCCGACGATGCCCATTTTGACGGGACTGCTCATGTAAAACTCCTTGCGGCTTTGATTGAAACGGGATGGGGGTGAATTAAATCACGTTTTGGGTGGGGTGTCGTAGACCGCCGGGCCGCGATTGCGTAAAATGTGCGGGTCATTGGGGAGTAGTCGCCCTGCGCCGCGCGCAGGGGCTTGCGTCAACATACTTGGCCTCACAGCCATGGTGCAAGCGGTTTCCTGAACTTGGCAAGACCTTTGACCATATCGCCTCCGAACTTTTCAATTTGGCCGGAGCGGCGACATGGTCATTTGTCTTACGTTATCTCCGGCCAAGGGATTTTAAATGGAAGCCTTTCTCATCTCGACCGGCGTCGTTGCCCTTGCCGAAATCGGCGACAAAACCCAATTGCTGGCATTCATACTCGCGGCCAAATACCGTAAGCCGTTGCCGATTATTCTCGGCATTCTGGTGGCGACATCGGCGAATCACGCATTGGCCGGGGCGCTGGGCGCGTGGATCGCCGTGCTTATGATGCCGCAAACCCTGCGCTGGATACTGGGCATCTCGTTTATCGGCATGGCGATCTGGACATTGATCCCGGACACGTTCGACGAAAAAGACGCCAGGCTCGCGCGTTTGGGTGTTTTCGGCACCACGCTGGTCGCTTTTTTTATCGCCGAGATGGGCGACAAGACGCAGATCGCCACGGTGGCGCTGGCGGTGCAGTATCAGGCCTTCTTTGCCATCGTGGCCGGTACCACGCTGGGTATGATGATCGCCAATGTGCCGGCGGTGCTGTTGGGCGAGCGCATCGCGCACCGCATGCCGGTGCGATTGGTTCATACTATCGCGGCGCTGATATTCGCGATCCTGGGAATCGCCACCTTGCTCGGCGCGGGTGAGCGGTTCGGCTTTTAACCTGATCCCGTGCGGACAAACGCCATGCACACTTCATAGAGGAAGAAAAATGAAATCTTTCATTCGCTGCATCGTCATCGCGCTGCTGTGGGGCGGCGCGGGTTTTGCCGGCGCTGCCGCGCCCGCCGCCTATCCCGAAAAACCCATACGGCTGATCGTGCCGTTTCCGCCGGGCGGCGGCACCGACATACTGGCGCGCATGGTGGCTCACGAATTGACCAAAGAGCTGGGCTGGCAGTTTGTGTTCGACAACCGTCCGGGCGCGGGCGGCAATATCGGCCTGGAACTCGCGGCGAATGCCGCGCCCGACGGCTACACGCTGGTGATGGGGCAGACCAGCAATCTGGCGGTGAACCCTAATCTGTATGCGAAGCTGCCGTACGATTCGCTGCGCGATTTTGCGCCGGTGTCGCTGGTGTCGTCGATGCCAATTGCGATCATGGTGTGGGCGAAATCGCCGTACTTTAAATTGGGTGATCTGATCAGCGCCGCCAAAAGCAAGCCGGGCGAGTTGACGCTCGCCTCCACCGGCAACGGCACCATCGGGCACTTAAGC
>JANPOH010000282.1:0-5673 GCA_031427895.1 Betaproteobacteria bacterium | reverse complement strand
ACCTTGCCGGCCAGCGCCAGCAGCTCGGCGACTTCTTCTTCGTTTTTTTCGCGCTCTTTTAACTGCGGCTCCATCTCGCGCGCCAGTTCCAGCGTAATCAGTTTGCCGGGCGCGAACGGAATCAGCTTCGCCAGTTGATCGCAAAAGGTGTACGACATCTCCAGCACGCGCCCCACGTCGCGCACCACCGCTTTCGCCGCCATGGTGCCGAAGGTGACGATCTGCGACACGCTATCCGCGCCGTAGCGCTGCTTGACGTAATCGATTACGCGGTCGCGTCCGTCCTGACAAAAATCGATATCGAAGTCGGGCATCGACACCCGCTCCGGGTTCAGAAAGCGCTCGAACAGCAGGTTGTAACGCAACGGATCCAGATCGGTGATGCCGAGGCTATACGCCACCAGCGAGCCCGCGCCGGAGCCGCGCCCCGGCCCCACCGGCACGCCGTTGTTCTTGGCCCAGTTGATAAAGTCGGCCACGATCAAAAAGTAGCCGGGAAAGCCCATCTGCAAAATCACCTTGATCTCGAAATCGAGACGCTCTTCGTAACGCGGGCGCTCCTGCTCACGCGCCGCCTCATTGGGATACAGCACCCGCATGCGTTCCTTCAGGCCTTCGTGCGCACGCAATCCAAGATAGTCGTCGAGACTTTCGTTGTTGGGCGTGGGGAACAGCGGCAGCTTGCTTTTGCCCAACTCCAGCTTGAGATTGCAGCGCTTGGCGATTTCTATCGTATTGGCGAGCGCCTCCGGCAAGTCTTTGAAAAGGTTGACCATTTCGTCTTGCGTCAAGAAAGACTGCTGCTCGGTATAAAGTTTCGGGCGGCGTTGATCCGAGAGCATAAAACCTTCGGAAATGCACACCCGCGTCTCGTGTGCGCGAAAATCATCGGCATGCATGAACTGCACCGGGTGCGTCGCTACCACCGGCAATTTCACTCTTGCCGCCAGCTTGAGCGCGCGCTGCAAGCAGGTTTCCACCGGCACCACGGCGGCACCTGCGGTCATCGCCCCCGGCCCCGGCCGCTGCACTTCGATATAAAAGCGCTGCGGGAATAGCGCCGCCCATGCACGAGCCAGCTTGGCCGCCGCGTCAGAGTTATCCGCGATCAAACTTTGGCCAACATCGCCCAGGTGCGCCCCCGACAGCGCAATCAGACCCTCGGTGCCGGTTTCACTAAACCACTCGCGCAGGATTTCCGCGCGGCCGCGATACTGATTCGACCGGTACGCGCGGGTAAGCAAGCTGCACAAACGCAAATAACCCGCATGGCTCTGTACCAACAGCAGCAAACGAAAGGGTTTATCGCGGTCAGCCTCGTTGGTGAGCCACACATCGCAGCCCACCACCGGCTTCACCCCCGCCGCGCGCGCCGCCTTGTAAAACTTGACCATGCCGAACACGTTCGACAAGTCGGTCAGCGCCAGCGCCGGCATGCCGTCTTTCGCGGCGGCAGCGACCGCGTGGTCGATGCGCGCGATGCCATCAACGATGGAATATTCGCTGTGTAAACGCAGGTGTACGAACTGGGCTGGCATGGCGCTATTTTAGCGGCTCGCGTCGTGACCTGCGCGGGGTTACTGCATAATTGCGAACCAACCCCTGCGCGCTGTTAAAAAAGCAAATGAAAACAAGCCGTTCCGAATGTCACATGATCCGCGGCATCCGCCACCACGTGCGTTTGTGGGGTGACGCCGATCACCCCATGCTGTTTTTGCTGCACGGCTGGATGGATGTGTCAGCCTCGTTCCAGTTTCTGGTGGATGCTTTCAGGCAGGATTGGCTGGTGATCGCGCCCGATTGGCGCGGTTTTGGTCTTAGCGACTGGACACGCGAGGGCTACTGGTTTCAGGACTATTACGCCGATCTGGATGCGCTGCTGGACATATATTCGCCGCATCAGCCCGCGAATGTCATTGGCCACAGCATGGGCGGCAATATCGCATGCACCTATACCGGCATACGCCCTCACCGGATACGCAAGCTGATTTCGCTCGAAGGCTTCGGCGCGGGGCGCGGCAAGCCCGACATGGCGCCCGCGCGTTACGAGCGCTGGCTGAATGAGTTGAAAGAGCCGCCGTCACTGCGGTCTTATGCCTCGTTCGACGCCGTGGCCGAACGGCTGCGTAAGAACAATCCGCGCTTAACCGAGAACAAATCTCATTTTTTGGCGCGACACTGGGCGCGGCAGACGGAAAACGGAGAATGCGTGCTGCGCTTTGATCCGCGGCACAAGATCGTGAACCCGGTGATTAACCAGGTCGATCAGTTGATTGCCTGCTGGCAGCGCATCACCTGCCCGGTGCTGTGGGTGGTGACGAACGAAATCGACATGCGTAACTGGCGCAAGGACACGGCCGAGCAACTCGCGCAGCGCAAGGCCGCATTCCGCGACTTGCGCGAAATGCTGCTGGAAGATTGCGGGCACATGATGCACCACGACCAGCCGGAAAAGCTGGCCGCGATCATCGAGGCATTCCTGCTGCGCGAATAAAAAACTGCCGCGCAGTGCGTGTTACTCGCTGAAAATGTTCGGGAACGCGAATCCGCTCGTCGCCAGCATGACCGCGACTTTCCATAGGAACGTGAATTTTTCGCCGCCGCTCATTTCGATGAACGGCTTCCCGGTAAAATCTACTGCGGGCTGCTCGGGCTGCATGATGTCGGTCATGTGAATCTCCAGATAAGAAGTTTAAGAGAGAATCACCACGCGCCAACATCAAACGTTCTGATTGGAGACCGTTAGCGCAAGCCGCGTAATAATTCTGTCTGTATTGTGGCCCGCGCACGCTTACCCCAATCTTTCCGTAGCGATTTTTCTGGATTCGGGTTAGCTGCGTCAGTTAGCAGCCTCAATATGCGCGCAAATCGCGCGAACACCTTCGATAATGCGTGGTGATGGGCGCTGAATGCTGTCGGGAGCAATATAACGCGCTGGTATCGCACGCAAGGCGGCAAGCGGCATACCTTGCCAGCGAGAATGAAATTCCGCCGCGCCGTTGGCCGAACCGCCTCCCAGCACCATCTGCGGGCGCCGGGCCAAGACGGCTTCGAGCGACACCGCGGGCGTCAGCACGGGCAGCCCGGCGAATACATTTTGCCCGCCGCAAAGGGTAATCGCATCGCTAATCATGTGGGCGCCACTGACGGTGAGCAACGGCTGATGCCAGATTTCGTAGAACACGCGCAGCGGCTCCCGCGCGCCGGGCGGCAGGCCGTGACGCTCATGCAGGGCGCGCAACGCGCGCTCGAATTCCCCTGCGGCGCGCTCACCTGCGGCGGCTTCGCCGCCAAGGATCGCCACGCCGCGCAACAAGCGCGCAATATCGGCAAGCCGTGCCGCTTCGCTTACCCAAACGGCAAATCCCAATCGCTCCAGCCGCGCGATATCGCCAGCCTGATTGCCGCTTTTCCAGGCGATCACGAGATCCGGTTTGAGCGCGAGTATGCGCTCGATATCCACGCGCGCGCCATCGCCCACGCGCGGCAGCCGCCGGGCTTCGGGAGGGTAATCGCTAAATGCGCTGACCGCGATCAGCCGCGATCCCACGCCGGCGGCAAACGCAATTTCGGTGAGATGCGGCGCGATGGAAACGATGCGTGCCGCCGGCGCGGAAAGCCGCAGCGTTTTGCCGCGGTCGTCCTGAACTTCCAGCGCGGCGGCGTGCGCTTGCAGGCAACACACCGTGGCGAACAGCGTCAGCCGCGGCAAGAATCCGCGCACGGTCACACCGGATTCAGTCGGCAGCCTGTGCTTTGAGGCGGCGTGCGCGCACGCCGGCGGCCAGCCCATCGAGCATGGTGCGCGTTTCGTCCCAGCCGATGCAGCCATCGGTAATGCTCATGCCGTACGCCAATGGTTTGCCCGGCACGAGATCCTGGCGCCCCGCCTTCAAATGGCTTTCCGCCATGATGCCGAAGATGCGGCCGTCGCCGGCCTCGATCTGGCGCGCGACATCCGCGCCGACATCCACCTGCTTGGCCGGCACCTTGCTGCTGTTACCGTGGCTGAAATCGATCATGATGCGCGCCGGGATGCCCGCCTCGGCCAACGCCTTGCCGGTGGCATCGACATCGGCTGCGCTGTAGTTGGGCGCCTTGCCGCCGCGCAGAATCACGTGACAGTCTTCGTTGCCGGATGTCGAAACAATCGCCGAGTGGCCTTCCTTGGTCACCGACAAAAAGTGGTGCGGCGCCTGCGCCGCGCGTATCGCGTCAAGGGCGATACGCACGCTGCCGTCGGTGCCGTTTTTGAACCCCACCGGGCACGACAGGCCCGACGCCAGCTCGCGATGAATCTGCGATTCGGTGGTGCGCGCGCCGATCGCGCCCCACGCCACCAGGTCGGCGATGTATTGCGGCGTAATCATGTCGAGAAACTCGCAGCCCACCGGCAGGCCCGAAGCATTGACTTCCAGCAACAACTGGCGCGCCACGCGCAACCCTTCGTTGATATTGAAGCTGCCGTCGAGCTTGGGGTCGTTAATCAAACCTTTCCAGCCCACGGTGGTGCGCGGCTTCTCGAAATACACGCGCATCACGATCAGCAGATCGGCGCTGACTTTATCCGCGTAGTCTTTCAGCTTGACGGCGTATTCCTTGGCGGCTTTGACATCGTGGATCGAGCACGGCCCGACGATCGCCAGCACCCGGTCATCCGCGCCGTGAATAATGCGATGAATCGCCTGGCGCGTCTCGGTCACGGTCTGGGCGGCGGCGTCGGTAATGGCGAACTCCTTGAGCACCACGGCAGGTGACACGAGTTCTTTGATTTCCTTGATACGAAGATCGTCGGTTTGAAGCGGCATAGCTGTCTCAATTCACTGTAAAAACAAGGAATTATACCCGATACGTCAATTATTGAACGGTGCCGCCCACGGTCAACCCGTCGATACGCAGGGTCGGTTGCCCAACGCCTACCGGCACGCTCTGCCCTTCTTTGCCGCAGGTGCCGACGCCCGAATCCAGTGCCATGTCGTTGCCGATCATGGTTATGCGCGTCAGCGCATCCGGGCCGTTGCCGATCAGCGTAGCGCCCTTCACCGGCGCGGTGACTTTGCCGTTTTCAATCAGATACGCCTCGGAGGCCGTGAACACGAATTTGCCGCTGGTGATATCGACCTGCCCGCCGCCGAAGTTGGCCGCATACAAACCGTTTTTCACGGACGCGATGATTTCCTGCGGATCCTTGTCGCCATTCAACATGTACGTGTTGGTCATGCGCGGCATCGGGATGTGCGCGAACGATTCACGCCTGCCGTTGCCGGTGGGCGCGACTTTCATCAGCCGCGCATTGAGGCTGTCCTGCAAATAGCCTTTCAACACGCCGTCTTCGATCAGCACATTGCGCTGCGTCGGATTGCCTTCGTCGTCGATGTTAAGCGAGCCGCGGCGGCCGTCGAGCGTGCCATCGTCCACCACCGTCACGCCGGGGGACGCGACGCGCTCGCCGATGCGCCCGCTGAACGCCGAACTGCCTTTGCGATTGAAATCTCCCTCAAGCCCGTGCCCGATAGCTTCGTGCAGCAGAATGCCAGGCCAGCCAGGCCCGAGCACCACGGTCATCGAGCCGGCGGGCGCCGGCTTCGCGTCGAGATTGATAAGTGCCTGGGCAACCGCTTTGCGCGCGTAATCCTGGATCACTGCCTCGCTGAAGTATGCGTAGTCGAAGCG
>JANPOH010000281.1:0-21541 GCA_031427895.1 Betaproteobacteria bacterium | reverse complement strand
GCGTCGCGCCCGCCGGTACTTCGTCGAGGTCTTCGACAAACACTGCGCCCTTTTTGCGCAAATCGTTGACCACGAATTTGTTGTGTACCACTTCGTGCCGCACATAGATGGGCGCGCCGTGAAGCGCAATCGCGCGTTCGACGATTTCAATGGCGCGGTCGACACCGGCGCAAAAACCGCGAGGATTAGCCAGGAGTACTTGCATGGCGGGATTTTAGCGGTGAACCTTTTCACCGCCACCTTGTATTAAAAAATATCGTTTAAAAACAAATAGATACAAACATTCCGCCGAATCGTGGCATCGTAGGGCGGGAGGAACGCAGTGTATCCCGCCTTCCGGGCATCGCGCAAAAGGCGGGATTACTCCCGCCCTACGGGTTTTACGGGTTCCGCAAACTCTGGTTTCGGTGGTCTCAAGCCATCCCAGATCAGCAGCCCCGCGCCGCAGGTGATCGCCGAATCCGCTACGTTGAACGCGGGGAAAAAATATCCGGCGTAATGCACTTGCACGAAATCCACCACCGCGCCGAACAGCACGCGATCAATCAGGTTGCCGATCGCGCCGCCAAGAATCATGCCGAGCGCCAGGCAAAACAATTTTTGTTGCGGGTAGCGTTTCAGCAGCCACACCACCCAAACCGATGCGACCACCGCGACAACGATAAAAAATACACGCTGCCAGCCGCCTGCGTTGGCCAGCAGGCTGAATGCCGCGCCGGTGTTATGCACGCGCACCAGGTTGAAAAACGATGTCACATACAGCGTTTCATGCAGCACAAATTTTTGCATGATGACAAACTTGGTGATCTGATCGATCACCACGATTATCAACGCCAGCAACAGCCACTTACGCATGTTCGTGGCATCCGGCATGTTCGTGGGGCTAGGCATGTTCGCGCGGTTCTCCGGGGCCAAACAGGTTGGATACGCAGCGCCCGCACAGCACGGGGTGTTCGGCGTTCGCCCCCACGTCCGCGCGGTAGTGCCAGCAGCGTTCGCATTTCACATAGGTGCTGGCGCTGACGCCGATGCCCACGCCCGTGCTGGACGACACGTTGCCGCCGCTGCCCGCGTGCAGCGTTGCGCGCGAGGTAATCATCACGAAACGCAGGTCATCGCCCAGCGAGGCGAGCAATGCGTGCGCGTCACCCTCGGCATACAAATCCACCTCGCCCGCCAGCGACGAACCGATCTTGCTCGCGGCGCGAAGGGTTTCGAGTTCTTTTTGCACGTCGGAGCGCACTGCGCGCAACTGGCTCCAGCGGCTACGCAGCGCATCGGCGTCATGCGGCAACGCCAGCGAGTACCACGTCTGCTCGAACACGCTGGCCTCGCCCTTTTGCAGCGTGGCCCACACTTCCTCGGCGGTGAACGACAGTATCGGCGCCATCAGCCGCGTCAACGCCTGGGTGATGTGGTACAGCGCGTTCTGCGCCGCGCGCCGGGCGCGGCCTTTGGTACCATGTGCCGGCGCGGTGTAGAGCCGGTCTTTGAGTATGTCGAGATAAAACCCGCCCAAATCCTCGGAGCAAAATGATTGCAGGCGCTGCGCCACTTGATGAAACTCGTAGTTGCCGTAGTGGCCGTAGTGGCCGGGCGATTGCGGATCGCGCACCCCCTGCTCACCGGGCGCGTGTGAAACCAGGGCGGCTTGCAGATCATGCGTCATCACCCACGCATAGCGGTCGATTTCGAGCCATTCATCGATCGGCAATGCGTCGCGCGTGATGTCGAAATCCGCCAGATTCGACAGCAAAAAACGCAGCGTGTTGCGTATGCGCCGGTACGATTCCACCACGCGCTTTAAGATTTCTTTTGAGATCGACAGCTCGCTCGAATAGTCTGTCGCCGCCACCCATAGCCGCAGCACATCGGCCCCGAACTCGTCCATCACCTTTTGCGGGGCAACCACGTTACCCATGGATTTGGCCATCTTGCGGCCATTGCCATCCACCACGAAACCATGCGTGAGCAAGGCGCGATACGGTGCGCGGCCATCGGTCATGCAACTCACCAGCAGCGACGAGTGAAACCAGCCGCGATGCTGATCCGAGCCTTCGAGATACAAATCCGCCGGAAACGTTGATGCATCCGCGTGCGAATTTCGCAGCACGGTGAAATGCGTGGAACCGGAATCGAACCACACATCCAGCGTGTCCTTGATTTTTTCATAGTGCGCCGCATCGGCGCCAAGCAGTTCCGCGGTTTCGACCGCCTGCCATGCCTCGATGCCGCTTTGCTCGACGCGCCGCGCGACTTGCTCCAGCAGCTCCAGCGTGCGCGGATGCAGCGTGCCGCTTTCCTTGTGGATAAAAAACGGCATCGGCACGCCCCACTGCCGCTGGCGCGAGAGTGTCCAGTCAGGCCGATTCGCGATCATGCCGTGCAGCCGCGCCTGCCCCCACGCGGGGAAAAATTTCGTATTCTCGACGCCGCGCAACGCGGTGGCACGCAGCGGCTCGGCGGGCTTCACTCCGTTCCAGCCCTGCGTTTCATCCATCCCCGCGAACCACTGTATCGTGGCGCGCAGTATCACCGGCGTCTTGTGCCGCCAGCAGTGCATGTAGCTGTGCAGATGCTGCGCCTGATCGAACAGCGCGCCCTTTTCAACGAGGTGCGCGACGATCTTCGGATTGGCCTTCCAGATCATCTCGCCGCCGAACAGCGGCAGCGTGGACACATATTTGCCGTCGCCCATCACCGGCGTCAGAATATCGGCGTCTTTCATGCCATAGCGGCGGCACGATTGAAAGTCTTCCGCGCCGTAGGCCGGTGCGGAATGCACGAGGCCGGTGCCGGTATCGAGCGTGACGTAATCGCCAAGGTAGACCGGCGATAGCCGGTCGTAAAACGGGTGCTTGAAGTTCACCCGCTCCAGCGCCGCACCCTTGCAGGTGGCCAGCGTCGCCCCCGTGAGCTTGTAGCGTGCCAGACACGCAGCCTGTAAATCCGCCGCCAGTATCAACAGCCCGCGCTCGGTATCCACCAGGTTGTAGTCAATATCGGGGTGCGCGTTCAGCGCCTGATTGCCCGGCAGCGTCCACGGTGTCGTGGTCCAGATCACCGCGTAGCCGGGTTTGTCCGGCAGCACCGCCAAACCAAACGCTTTGGCGATTTTTTCCGTATCCGCGCCATCACCAAAGGGAAAGCCGACATCAATCGCCACGTCCTTGCGGTCTTCGTATTCGACTTCTGCTTCCGCCAGCGCCGAGCCGCAATCGAAACACCAGTTCACCGGCTTTAGCCCGCGATAGACGTAACCCTTTTCCAGCAGCTTGCCGAGCGCGCGTATTTCATTGGCTTCGTTCTTGAACGCCATCGTCAAATACGGATTGTCCCAATCGCCCAGCACGCCCAGCCGAATAAAATCCTGCTTCTGCCGCTCGACCTGCTCGGCGGCATAGGCGCGGCACAATTTTTGTGTTTCCGCTGTCGGCAAATGCTTGCCGTGTTTTTTTTCGATCTGCACTTCAATCGGCATGCCGTGACAATCCCAGCCCGGCACATACGGCGCGTCAAAGCCGGACAGCGACTTAGACTTGACGATCATGTCTTTTAATATCTTGTTCACCGCGTGGCCGATGTGAATGTCGCCGTTCGCATACGGCGGGCCGTCGTGCAGCACAAACCGCGGACGCCCCTTGCTCGCCGCACGAATGCGCTCGTAGAACTTGCGCTCCTGCCAGTCTTTGAGCATCAACGGCTCGCGCTTGGCCATGTCCCCGCGCATCGGGAACGGCGTGTCGGGCAGATTCAGGGTGTGTTTGTAGTCAGTCATTTTCTTTAGAAATTCACAACAAAGACATGCAAGCCCACCGCAAAGGCGCAAAGGCGCAAAGGGAACGCAAAGAAATTCATAAGTTATTCACCACGCGCTTAACGCCTTTGCGCATGATGTCCAGATTAAAGTTCAACAATAATCCCAATCTGTAATTGTTCACTTTCAAGTAAGTCAACATTTGAGCTAAATGTATCGGCTCAATTCGCTCCACCGATTTCAACTCTAATACCAATGCACCCTCCACCAGCATATCAAGACGATACGCATTGGGAATCGCCAGCGCCTTGTAATGCAACGGGATGGCAACCTGCTCTGCTACCGCCAACCCTGCCTGTCGCAACTCCCAACCAAGACACTGTTGGTATGCCGACTCCAGCAACCCCGGCCCAAGTATTCGATGCACCTCAATAGCGCAGCCAATAACAACGTTGCTGATTCGATTCAGTTCGTCCTCGGAAATCATCAATGGTTTTACTTTGCGTTTTCTTTGCGCCTTTGCGCCTTTGCGGTGAAGTACGCTTTTGCGTTCTCCACATCGAACTCAATTTGCCGCTTTAAAATTTCAAGATCGGCGTATTTTTCTTCATCACGCAGTTTGTGCAGGAAATCCACCCGCACATGCTTGCCATAAATTTCTTCTTTAAAATCAAATAGATACACTTCGAGCACTGCCTCGCCTTGCGCTTTGACGGTGGGCCGCACGCCGAGGCTTGCGGCGCCGCGCACCACGCCACCGGTCTTGCCCCGCGCACCATCGACCTCCACCGCGAAGATGCCGGCGAGCGGCGCGCGATTGTGTTTCATCTGCACGTTGGCGGTTGGAAACCCCAGCTTGCGGCCCAGTTGATCGCCGCGCACCACGCGCCCGCTGATGCCGTACGGGCGCCCCAGCAGGCGCGAGGCGCGCGCGCAATCGCCCGCCGCCAGCGCATCGCGCACCGCCGTGCTGGACACGCGCACGCCTTCCATCATCACCGTCGGCAGCGCCTGCACCTCGTAACCCAAACGCCCGGCTTGCCTTTTCAACATGACAAAATCGCCCGCGCGGCGCGCGCCAAAACGAAAATCGTCGCCCACCTGCAACCAGCACACGCCCAGCCCGCGCACCAGCACACGTTCGATGAAATCCTGCGCGGCAATCTGCGCGAAGGCGTAGTTGAAACGGCACACATGCACGTGGTTCACGCCGCTGACCTCCAGCAGCTCCAGCTTCTCGCGCAGCGACGTTAGCCGCGCGGGCGCTACGTCAGGCGCAAAAAACTCACGCGGTTGCGGCTCGAAGAGCATCACGCAGGCCGGCACGTTCAGCCGCCGCGCGGCGCGCGCGAGTTCATCCAGCATCGCGCGGTGCCCCAGATGAACGCCGTCGAAATTGCCTATGGTGAGTGCAACGGAGGAAGTGGCGGCGGCAGGGATGCCGCGTGTGATACGCATTGCGTGAAGGGTGCGGCTGGCACGTAAAAGCTTGAATTATAGCGGGTTTTACCTCTAAATCGCGATTGGCGCCGCATCACAGAGGCTCAAATCGGGCAAAGTCGCGCAGGCGAAATCCCATCAACCACAAGGCCGCGAAATACACCGCGGCGCCCAACGACACCACGCCCAGAAGCCATGCGACACGCACCGTTGCCGCCGCGTTCACCCAGCGCTGCGGCGTATCCGCCGCAAACCAGAGCACCGCCGCCATCGTCGCCACGGCACACAGCAGCTTCAGCAGAAACATCGGCCACCCCGGCCGCGGGCTGTGGATGCCGCGTTTACGCAGCAGGTAATACAGCAGCCCTGCGTTCAGGCACGAGCCCAGCCCCGTCGCCAATGCCAAGCCGGCATGCTGCAACGGGCCGATGAACGCCAAGTTCATCAGTTGCGTCACCACCAAGGTCACCACGGCGATCTTCACCGGCGTGCGGATGTCCTGTCGCGCGTAGAAGGCCGGCGCCAGCACTTTCACCAGGATCAGCCCCAGCAGCCCGATGCTGTAGGCCATCAACGCCGCGCGCGTGGCCTGCGCGTCGGCGATGGAAAACGCGCCATACATGAACAAGGTGGTGATTAACGGCATCGCCAGCAGGGCCAGCCCCGCCGCCGCGGGCACTGCCAGCAGAAACGTCAGGCGCATGCCCCAATCGAGCAGCGCGGAATATTCCTCGGTTGATTTATTGGCGTAATGCTTCGACAAACCCGGCAGCAAAATCGTACCGATCGCCACGCCAAGCATCCCCGCCGGGAACTCCATCAGACGGTCGGCGTAATACAGCCACGACACGCTGCCGGTAACCAAGAACGACGCAAAAATTACATTGAGCAACAAGCTGATCTGCCCGACGGATACGCCAAACAGCGCTGGCCCCATCTGCCGTAGCACGCGCCGCACGCCCTCATGCCGGAAGTTCAACTTAAAGCGCGGCAGCATACGCAAGCGCAGCAGGAACGGCGCCTGAAACGCCAGTTGCAGCACGCCGCCGACGAACACCGCCCATGCCAGCGCTTTCACTGGCGGGTTGAAATACGGCGTCAGCCACAGCGTGAACACGATAAACGACAGGTTCAGCAACACCGGCGTGAACGCCGGCACCGCAAAGCGGCTGAAGGTGTTGAGAATGCCGCCCGCCAGCGCAGTCAGCGAGATGAACAGAAGGTAGGGAAAGGTAATCCGCAGCAAATCAACGGCAAGGTTGAATTTACCGGCATCCTTGGCGAAGCCCGGCGCACTGACGTAAATAATGTACGGCGCCGCGAGCACGCCGATCAGCGTCACCACAAACAGCGCCAGCGCCAGCACGCCGGACACGTAGTCGGTGAGATCGCGCAACTCGTCCTCGCCACGACGGCTTTTGTATTCGGATAGAATCGGTACGAACGCCTGCGAAAATGCGCCTTCGGCGAACAGGCGGCGCAGAAAATTGGGTATCTTGAACGCCACGAAAAAGGCGTCGGTGGCCAGCCCGGCGCCGAAAACGCGGGCGATCAATGCATCGCGCACAAAGCCGAGGATGCGCGACAGCAGCGTCATGCTGCTCACCGTGGCTAAGACTTTGAGAAGATTCACGTCGACACAGACCCAGCGCCGGATTTAGCGCTTAATGCCGCACGTAAACCGGCGGATTGGATACAAAGCAGATAGCGATTCCAAGCTGGCCGGTGAAAGCGGGTTATTCTTGCAAAAGTCCTTAAAAATCCGTATCATCGCGCTCTTTTTCTTCCCAACTGGGAGTGTAACAGATGGCCAATATTGCATCCGCCCGCAAAGCAGCGCGGCAAAGTGAAAAACGCCGCCAGCACAACGCAAGTCTGCGTTCGCGCATGCGCACGGCGATCAAAGACGTTGCGAAAGCGATTGAAGCAGGCGATAAAGCCGCCGCTAAAGTCGTGTATCAACGTGCCACCAGCACCATTGATATCATCGCCGACAAAGATATCATTCACAAAAACAAGGCCGCTCGCCACAAGAGCCGCCTGTCCGCCGCCGTTAAGGCGATGGCGTAATCAGGGCCACCGCCCGCGTGGCCTGCATGTTCTGCAGGCAGGCTGCGGGCAGGGCTACGCCGCCCGCGGCAAAGTTACGCCGCCTGCGGCTCGGGCCGCAACACCATGCGTCCAGGGCGCATTGTCAGTTCGTTATCGGTCGCGAACGCCATCAGAAAACGGTAGGCGGCTGTATCCAGCCCTTCAAGCCTGCGATCAATCACTACGCAAATCGTCCCCGCGATAACCACCGGCTTGAGGTACGGCGAATAGCTCAATTGCCGATCTTCGCCAAACACCGACATCATGCCGCACAGGCGTTCAGCCCAGTCGCTGGGGCGAAATTTCTCGCCTGCGCCGGTAACGCCCTGAATGATGATTTCGGCAGCGCCGTCGAACATAGCCAAGGATGCAGTGATAAGGGAATGGGATCGGAATGGGATCGACAGGGGGCGCAAGCCCGCGTCCGGGCAGTTTACCAGAGGACGCGCCAAACCCTGCCGCACACCGAGAATTCGCTTGCACTGCAAGACCTGGGCGGTAAAATAGCTTGGTCATCTACGGCGGCAGCTTGAGCCGCCGTATGCTTTTCAACCGGGGTTTTTCAACGACCGCTTTCCAACATCGGCTCAACGTCGGCTTTTACCGTCGGCCATTCACATTTTTCATTTTAAGTGGCCATTTTTTTCAAGGGGCGCCATTATGTCGCACGTGATGAACACATACGCCCGGCTTCCCGTTGCCTTTGAGCGCGGCGAAGGCGTATGGCTGTGGGATGCACAAGGCAAACGCTACCTCGACGCGCTCGCGGGCGTGGCGGTCAATGCCGTCGGGCACAGCCATCCTAAACTGGTGGCCGCGCTGCGCGATCAGGTGGGAAAACTCATCCACACCTCGAATATTTACCAGATCGACGCACAGGAAAAGCTCGCTGCAAGAATCACCCAACTCTCCGGCATGGACTCGGTGTTTTTCTGCAACTCCGGCGCCGAGGCCAACGAAGCCGCGATCAAAATCGCGCGCTACTACGGCCACAAAAAAGACATTGAAAACCCCGCCGTGGTGGTGCTTGAAAAATCCTTCCACGGACGCACGCTGGCCACGCTGTCGGCCACCGGCAGCCGCAAAGTGCAAGCCGGTTTTGAGCCGCTGGTATCGGGCTTCGTGCGCGTGCCGTTCGATGATCTGCAAGCCGTACGCCGCGTGGCCGAATCCAACAAAAACGTGGTCGCCGTCCTCGCCGAGCTGGTGCAGGGCGAAGGCGGCGTCCTGGTCTGTGGCGCCGGCTATTTGAAGGGCCTGCGCGATATATGCGATGCCCATGGCTGGCTGCTGATGCTCGACGAAGTGCAAACCGGCATCGGGCGCACCGGCACCCTGTTCGCGTTCCAGCACTACGGCGTGACGCCGGATGTGATAACGCTGGCCAAGGGACTGGGCGGCGGCGTGCCGATCGGGGCATGCGTGGCCAAGGGCACGGCGGCCACCCTGTTGCAGCCGGGCAGTCACGGCTCCACCTTCGGCGGCAACACGCTGGCTTCGACTGCCGGGCTCGCCACGCTCGACATCGTGGAATCCGAAAACCTTTGCCGCAACGCCACTGAAATCGGCGAACACATCCGTGCAAGTCTCAAGCATGCACTGGCTGAAACGCCGGGCGTCAAGGAGATCCGCGGCCAGGGGCTGTTAATCGGCATCGAACTGGATCGCCCCTGCGGCGAGCTGGTCAAAACCGCGCTGGCCGCCGGGCTGCTGATTAACGTCACCGCCGATACCGTGGTGCGCCTGGTGCCGCCCCTCGTCATTTCGCGCGAGCAAGCCGATCAGCTCGTCAATGAACTGGCGCCGTTGATCCGCGCGTTTTTGATGACGCCCGCGGCAAGCGCCTGAGCGCGGCGCCGCCTTGCCTGCGGCGCCGATGCGATGACCGATGCATTAACCGATGCCATGACCAACGCGATGTCTCTTCGCCACTATCTTCAATTCAACGATTTCTCGCGCGAAGACTACGACTATCTCTTCGCTCGCGCGCGCTGGATCAAGGATAAATTCAAGCGCTACGAGCCGCACATGCCGCTGCACGACCGCACGCTGGCGATGATTTTCGAGAAGCACTCGACCCGCACGCGCGTGTCGTTCGAGGCGGGCATGCTGCAAATGGGCGGCACCGTCATCAACCTGTCGTCGCGCGATACGCAACTGTCGCGCGGCGAGCCGATCGAGGACGTGGCGCGCGTCATCACCCGCATGGTCGATATCGTGATGATCCGCACCTATGAGCAGACCATCATCGAGAAATTCGCGGCACATTCGCGCGTGCCGGTCATTAACGGCCTCACCAACGAATATCACCCCTGCCAGATTCTCGCCGACATTTTCACCTTCATAGAGCACCGCGGCGGTATTCAGGGCAAAACCGTGGCGTGGATCGGCGACTCCAACAATGTGTGCAACACCTGGCTGCAGGCGGCGGAGGTGCTGGATTTCAACGTGCATGTATCCACCCCCCCCGGCTATGAAGTCGAAGCCGAGCGCGCGGGCCTTTACGGCGACGCGCATTACGAAGAATTCGCCGATCCGATGCACGCCGCGAAAGGCGCCGATCTCATCACCACCGACGTATGGACCAGCATGGGCCAGGAAGCCGAAAACGAGGAACGCAAACGCGACTTCGCCGACTGGTGCGTGGATGCCGAGATGATGCGCGCCGCGAATAAAGACGCCCTGTTCATGCACTGCCTGCCCGCGCATCGCGGCGAGGAAGTCACCGCCGAGGTCATCGACGGCCCGCAAAGCGTGGTGTGGGACGAAGCCGAAAACCGTTTGCACGCGCAAAAAGCGCTAATGGAATTTTTGCTGATGCCGCGCGTTCTGGAAGCCGATCCCTCGCGCAAGCTGTTCTGATGCTGTTCTGATTTCCCCGCCGTCGCAGCCCCCAAGTCACTTACACGTAACTATTTGTTTTTATTGAGTATTTTATTATGGAAAAAAAGATCAAAAAAGTCGTTCTCGCCTACTCCGGTGGCCTGGATACCTCGGTGATTCTGAAGTGGTTGCAGGATGTCTACCACTGTGAAGTCGTCACCTTCACCGCCGATATCGGCCAAGGCGAGGAAGTCGCGCCCGCCCGCGCCAAGGCCAAACTGATGGGCATCAAGCCCGGTAATATTTTCATCGAAGACCTGCGCGAGGAATTCGTACGCGACTTCGTGTTTCCGATGTTCCGCGCCAACGCGGTGTACGAAGGCGAGTACCTGCTCGGTACGTCCATCGCGCGTCCGCTGATCGCCAAGCGGCTGGTGGAAATCGCGCGCAAGACCCACGCTGATGCAATTTCGCATGGCGCCACCGGCAAGGGCAACGATCAGGTGCGCTTTGAACTTGGCGCGTACGCGCTGATGCCGGACGTGAAAGTCATCGCGCCGTGGCGTGAATGGGATTTGCTGTCGCGCGAAAAGCTGCTGGCCTATGCCGATAAACACGGCATCCCCGTTGACTACAAGAAACGCAAAGGGGGTGGCGCGCCCTACTCCATGGATGCGAACCTCTTGCATATCTCGTACGAAGGCGGCGTACTCGAAGACCCGGCGTACGAACCTGAAGATTCGATGTGGCGCATCACCGTGTCGCCGGAAAAAGCGCCGAACAAACCCGAAATCGTGACGCTCACGTATCAGCGCGGCGATATCGTCGCCATCAACGGCAAAAAACTCACGCCCGCCAAGGCGCTGGAACAGCTCAACCAGCTCGGCGGCAAGCACGGCATCGGTCGCCTCGATCTTGTCGAAAACCGCTATGTCGGCATGAAGTCGCGCGGCTGTTACGAGACGCCCGGCGGCACGATTATGTTGAAAGCGCATCGCGCGATGGAATCCATCACCCTCGACCGCGAAGTGCTGGCGTTAAAAGACGACCTGATGCCGCGTTACGCGCGCATGGTCTACAACGGCTACTGGTTCAGCCCCGAGCGGCTGTTGCTGCAATCGCTGATCGACCAATCGCAAGCCGCCGTTAACGGCACGGTCAAGGTCAAACTCTACAAAGGCACGGTGATGACGGTGAGTCGCACCTCGCCCAACTCGCTGTTCGATCCGGCCATCTCCACTTTTGAAGACGACCGCGGCGCGTACGATCAGAAAGACGCCGCCGGTTTTATCCGCCTGAACGCGCTGCGCCTGCGTATCGCCGCCAAGCTGAACAAGAAACACCAGTAAGGAAAAGCCCCATGAGCCCATCCCAACAATTCGACAACGTCGCCGTCGTTAAAAAAGCCAACGTCTACTTCGACGGCAAATGCGTGAGCCACACCGTGCTGTTCAAAGACGGCTCACGCAAAAGCGTGGGCGTGATTTTCCCCAGCAAGCTCACCTTCAACACCGGTGCGCCGGAAGTGATGGAAATCAACGCCGGTGTGTGCAAGATCAAGCTGCCCGGCGCCGCCGACTGGCGCACGGTGCGCGCGGGCGAACAATTTGAAGTCGCCGGCAATTCAGCGTTCGCCATCGAGACCGTGGAAATGCTCGATTATGTCTGTCATTTCAAATAGTTATCGATGACCACCATTGTCGTCGTACGCAAAAACGGCTACGCCGCCATCGCTGCCGACACCATGACCAAATGGGGATCGGGCAAAGAAACAGCGGAGTACGTAGTCAACAATCACAAAACCTTCAAGGTGCGTGACACCGTAATCGCCATCACCGGCAACACCACCTTCAAGGCCATGCTCGCGGACTACTTCGCGCGCCCCAAGGTGGTGGCGCGCTTTGACAGCGTACACAACATCTTCAAGACCTGGCAAACGATGCACGCGGTGCTGAAAGAAGACTACTTTCTCAACGCCGGCGCAGGCAGCGACGATGCGGTGGAATCCACGCGCATGGACGCGCTGCTCGCCAACAAACACGGTATTTTCGGCGTGGCCGCGCACCGCACGGTACAGGAATTCACTAAATACTATGCGTTTGGCAGCGGCGCCGACTACGCCATGGGCGCGATGTTTGCGACCTTCTCCGACAAAAACCGCAGCGCGGAAAACATCGCAAAACTCGCGGTCGAGGCCGCCGCGGAATTCAACGACGGCACCGGGTTGCCGATCACGTCGTACCATTTCAAACTCGCGCACCCCTAATCACTATTGGAGTTGCCATGCCCACCTTCGACATCGCATCCGAAGTCAATCAGGTAGAAGTCCGCAACGCGGTTGACCAGTGCAACAAGGAAGTCACCAACCGTTTCGACTTCAAAGGCTCCGACGCCCGCGTCGAAATCAAGGACAAGGAAAAAGAACTCGTTGTCTATGCCGACGACGAGTTCAAACTCAGCCAGGTCATGGATGTGCTGACCGGCCGCCTTGCCAAACGCAGCATCGACGTACGCTGCCTGGAACTGGAAAAAATCGAGACGATCAGCGGCAATAAAGTAAAGCGCACCGTCAAGGTACGCGAAGGCGTCGATCAGGATCTCGGCAAAAAAATCATCAAACTTATCAAAGACAGCAAGATGAAAGTGCAGGGCAGCATCCAGGGCGATGTGGTGCGCGTGACCGGCGCCAAAAAAGACCTGTTGCAGGACGCCATCGCACTGGTCAAAAAATCGATTACCGATTTTCCGCTGCAATACAAAAACTTCCGCGACTGATCGCGCGGCATCTTTTCGCGACTGCTGTTGATTGAGCGCCGCTTACGATCTGGCCGTCATCGGTGCGAGCTTCGCCGGGTTGGCCTGCGCCGACTCGGCGGCGCGGCGCGGACTGTCGGTGTTGGTGCTGGATCGCAAGCCTGCCCCCGGCTACCGCATGCACACCACCGGCTTGCTGGTCAAAGAGGTGGCGGACAAACTCCATGTGCCCGCGCACCTGACGCGCACCATCGCCGGCGTGCGGCTCTACGCGCCCAACCTGAAATACGCTGATCTGGATGCGCCCGGCTATTACTTTCTCGCCACCGAAATTCAAGGGCTGATGACGTGGCTTGCCGGGCGCGCCGCGGCGTCTGGTGCGTCACTGCGTTTCGGCACGCCCTATCGCGGCACGGATCGGAATTTTGAATTACGCGGCACCGGCGCCCGCACGCGCTTCGTGGTCGGCGCCGACGGCCCGGCGTCTGCGGTCGCGCGCGAGTTCAAGCTCGGTATCAATGAAGCATTCCTCATCGGCGTGGAAGCCGAATTCGAGGGCGTCGGCAAGGTCGATGAAAATCGCCTGCACTGCTTTCTTGATTCCGAACTTGCACCCGGCTACATCGGCTGGGTGATTCCCGGCGTCAATATCACGCAGGTCGGACTGGCGTGCCGGTTGCCGGGCAAACCGCGGCTGAACGATTTTGTGGCAAAAATCTCCGCGCTGTTTGACTTCACGCACGCGCGCCGGCTCAACCATCGCGGCGGGTTGATACCGGTGGGCGGGCGCGTGCCCCGGTGGCACGGGCAGAACGTGTTGCTCGCGGGCGACGCCGCTGGCATCGTGTCGCCGCTGACCGCCGGCGGAATCCATACCGCGCTGGAAAGCGGCTGGCGCGCCGGCCACGCGATTGCGGATTTTCTCCGCGACAACGGCCCGCACCCCGGCGCGGCGCTGGAGCCGCACTATCCCCGATTCCGGCTCAAACGCATGATGCGACGAGCGCTCGATGCCAATCCGCCGAATGCGCTCTATAACTTGCTGCTCGGCAACCCGCTGTTCCGCGCTGTCGCCGCCGAGATTTACTTTCATCGCCGCGCCATGAAATCACGCCAGGCGGGCGCGGATTCCTGATTCACCGCTACCGGCTCGCCTTCATCCGTTTTGATGAGCCGCCACGGGACACTATGACGATTCGAAACTGTGGCAGAATAACCTGTAACTTCGGTAATCGAGTACCTGAAAACAGCTACGGGGTTCACCAATTTCACCTATGCGCTCCTTTCCTGTATTGCCTGCGAAGCACGCTTTTGCGCGGATTATTGTATCCGCGCTGTCAGGTTGGGCAGCGCTCGCGCACGGCGCGGACGTGCAGGTCATCGGCGTCTTCGGCAGCAAGGCCACGCTGGTGATCGACGGCGGGCGGCCACGCACGTTGTCGGTCGGCGAATCCACGCCGGACAAAATCCGCCTCGTTAGTGTCAGTGGCGACAGCGTGGTGGTCGAAGCCGACGGCAAACGCCAGACGGTGCAGATGGGGCAAACCGGTCAGCGCATCGGCGGCGCGCAAGGCAGCGGCGCACAGCGTGCCACGCTCACCGCAGACGCGAAGGGGCATTTTTTCACCACCGTCATCGTCAACGGCGTGTCGATGCCGTTTCTGGTGGACACCGGCGCCACCATGGTGGCGATCAACAGCAGCTACGCAAAAAACGCCGGCATCGCCTACACCAGCGGCGAACGCGGCATGGTGCAAACCGCTAACGGCGTTACCATGGTCTACAAGGTCAAGCTCGACACCGTGCGCATGGGCGACATCACCTTGACCAACGTTGACGGCATCGTGATGGGGGACAATCAACTCGGCCAGCACGGACTGCTTGGCATGAGCTTCCTGAATCGCACCGAGATGCAGCGCAACGGCGACTCGATGACGCTCATCAGGCGATTCTAAAACTCTTTTAAAAACAAATAGTTACTGTGTTTTTTTGCGGGCGCCTGGAGGCGCGGCGCCGGTCAGCGATAGCAGGTGCCCGAACTTCGTGCGCTTGGTTTCCATGTAATTGCGATTGGCGTCACGCGGCGGCACTTCTATCGCCACGCGCTCCGCGACGCTAAGCCCGTGCCGCGCCAGCGCCGCCACTTTATCGGGATTATTCGTCATCAGCCGCACCGCGCGCACACCGAGATCAATCAGCACGTGCGCGCCGGCCTTATAGTCGCGCATGTCGGCGGCAAAGCCCAGCGCGTGATTCGCTTCCACCGTGTCGCGCCCCTGATCCTGCAAGGCATAGGCGCGTATTTTGTTGAGCAGCCCGATGCCGCGGCCTTCATCGAACATATAGACGATCACGCCCGCGCCCGCCTGCTCGATTTGCGCCATCGCCGCTTCAAGTTGCTCGCCGCAATCGCAGCGCTCGCTGCCGAATACGTCGCCGGTGAGGCACTGCGAATGCAGGCGCACCAGCACCGGCTTGTCGCCGGCCACCTCGCCTTTGACCAGCGCAACAAACAGCGTGGTCTCCAGATTGTCGCTATACACCATGAACGCAAAATCGCCCGCGTGGCGGGTAGGCAGCAAGGTGGTGGCGCGGCGGGTAATCACGCGCTCGTTTTCGCGGCGCGCCACCAGGTCGGCGATACGCACGATGGGGATGTTATGCCGCGCCGAGAAGGCTTCAAGCGCCGGCATGCGCGCCATGGTGCCGTCGTCATTCATGATTTCGCAGATCACCCCGGCGGGTTTTAATCCGGCCATGCGCGCCAGATCGACCGCGGCTTCGGTATGACCGCCGCGTGCCAGCACGCCGCCATCCACCGCACGCAGAGTTTGCAGACGGCCCGGACGTATCAAATCGGCGGGCTTGGCGTTATCGGCGATCGCCACCGCGATGGTGCGCGCGCGATCCTGCGCCGACATGCCGGAAGCGACGCCTTCGCGCGCATCAATCGGGGTGGCGAAGGCGGTGCCGAATTTGGTCTGGTTGCCGGTGTCGTCGGTAATCAGCGCGAGGCCCAGTTGCCGCACACGATCTTCGGTCAGCGCCAGCGAAATCAGCCCGCGGCCATGCAGCGCCATGAAGTTAATCGCTTCGGGCGTGGCTCTTTCGGCGGCGACAAACAAGTCGCCTTCGTTCTCGCGGCGTTCATCATCGACCAGTATCGCCATGCCGCCGCCACGCACGGCGGGCAGAATTTGCTCGATGGCGCTGTTAAGTGCGGTCTTCACTGGATCAAACGCAAAAATTCAGAGCGCGTTTTATCGACGTTGAATTCGCCGGTAAACGCCGAGGTGGTGGTGGTCGAATTTTGCTTCTGAATGCCGCGCATCACCATGCACAGATGCTTGGCTTCGATCACCACCGCCACGCCGAGCGGCTTTAAGGTGTCTTCAATGCAGTTGCGAACCTCCATCGTCAGCCGCTCCTGCACCTGCAAGCGCCGTGCGAACGCATCCACCACGCGCGGAATTTTCGACAAGCCGACAATGTGTCCGTTCGGAATATAGGCCACATGCGCCTTGCCGAAAAACGGCAGCAGGTGATGCTCGCACATGGAATAAATTTCGATATCCTTGACGATCACCATCTGCGAATAATCCTCGGCGAACATCGCAGAGCGCAGGATTTCCGCCGGGTCCAGATCGTAACCGTGGGTCAGATAATGCAGCGCCTTGGCCACGCGCTCCGGCGTTTTCAGCAATCCTTCGCGTTCCGGGTTCTCGCCGAGGTCTTGCAGAATCGTGCGGTATTTATCCGCCACCCGCTTGACCGTCACCGGGTGGTAATGGTCAACCTTGGCGTAGCCCTCGGTATCGTCATCATCCACCATTTGCCGCTTGGTCGTTTTCATGTCTGCCCCAGGAAAATGGTTGCGGAATGCTTACGAATCCAACCGGGCGCGAATCGACTGCAACAACCCGGCCTTGTCCAGGCCGCATGCCGCCAACTGCAACGCCGGGTCGCCCTGCTCGATAAAGCGATCGGGCAGCCCCAACTGCAGCACGGCGGTATTGCGCCGGTGCTTCTGCAACAGTTCAAGCACCGCGCTGCCCGCGCCCCCCATCACCACGTTTTCTTCCACCGTTACCAGCAAGGCGTGCGTATCGGCCAGCGACAATATCAAATCGGCATCCAGCGGCTTAACGAAACGCATATTGGCGACGCTCGCGTTGAGTTCGTCCGCCGCCGCCAGCGCTGGTGTCAGCATCGAACCGAAGGCCAGCAGGGCGATTTTTTCGCCCTGGCGCCGCACCTCGCCCTTGCCCGTCGGCAAGGTATTCGTCAGATCACGATCAATCGTTGCACCCGGCCCCGCGCCGCGCGGATAACGCACCGCCACCGGCGTATTCATGCTGAACGCCGTGTTCAGCATTTGCCAACATTCGTTTTCATCCGCGGGCGTCATCACGGTCATGTTGGGCAGGCAGCGCAGATATGACAAATCAAAGCTGCCGTGATGCGTGGCCCCGTCCGCCCCCACCAGCCCCGCGCGATCCAGCGCGAACACCACCGGCAGATTCTGAATCTGCACATCATGAATCAACTGGTCAAAACCGCGCTGCAAAAACGTCGAGTAAATCGCCAGCACCGGCTTCGCGCCATCGCAGGCAAGGCCCGCCGCGAACGTGACGGCATGCTGTTCCGCGATGCCGGTATCGAAATAACGCTCGGGAAACTGCGCCGCGAACTGCACCATGCCCGATCCCTCGCGCATGGCCGGGGTGATGCCTACCAGCCGTTTGTCGTGCGCCGCCATCGCGCACAACCATTCGCCGAATATCTGCATATAGGCAGGCTTGCCGCCGCTTTTGCCGCCGGCGATGCCGTTGGTGGAATCAAACTTGGACACGCCGTGATACAGCACCGGGTCGGATTCGGCCAGCTTGTAACCCTGCCCCTTGCGCGTGACCACGTGCAAAAACTGCGGCCCCTTCAACTGCTTGATGTTGTTCAGGGTGGGCAGCAGCGCATCCAGGTCATGCCCGTCTATCGGCCCGATATAGTTGAAGCCGAATTCCTCGAACATCGTGCTCGGCGTCACCATGCCTTTAACGTGCTCTTCGGCGCGGCGCGCGATGTCGCCCAGCACCTTTTTGCCCAGCCCCTTGGCCTTCGAATAAAACCGCCCCGACATCAGCTTGGCGAGATACTTGTTCAGCGCACCCACCGGCGGCGAGATCGACATATCGTTGTCGTTCAAAATCACCAGCAGATCGACATCCATGTCGCCTGCGTTGTTCAGCGCCTCGAACGCCATGCCCGCGGTCAGCGCACCGTCGCCGATGATCGCCACCGCCTGCCGCGGCACGCCCGCGAGCTTGGACGCCACCGCCATGCCCAGCGCGGCGCTGATCGAGGTGCTCGAATGCGCGGTGCCGAAGGTGTCATACTCCGACTCGGTGCGCTGCGGAAACCCCGACAGCCCCTGCCACATACGCAGGGTGTTCATGCGTTCGCGCCGCCCGGTGAGTATCTTGTGGCCGTAGGTCTGATGGCCGACATCCCACACCAGCCGATCGTGCGGGGTGTTGAACACATAGTGCAGCGCAATGGTCAGTTCCACCGTGCCGAGGTTTGACGACAGATGGCCGCCGGTCTGGCTTACCGAATCGATCAGGAACTGACGCAATTCGCCGGCAAGCCGATGCAACTGGCTGCGCTCCAGTTGCCGCAGGGCCTGCGGCGAATCGACCATTTTCAGCAGATCGTAATTTCGGGACATCAGAATTTTCTCAACACGATAAAGTCCGCCAATTGCCGCAGACGCAGCGCACGCTCGCCAAAACTTTCCAGCGACCGCATCGCATCCACGCGCAGTGCTTCAGCGAAGGCTTTCGCGCGCGCGCGCCCCATCGCGCTCACATACGTGGGTTTGCCCTGCTCGGCGTCCTTGCCGGCGGTCTTGCCCAGGGTGGCGCTGCTGGCATCGACATCCAGCACATCATCAACCACCTGAAACGCAAGCCCGATCAGCTTGACGAAGGTATCAACATGGGCGTATTCGGCGGCACCGACCGGTGCGCCGCACTTCAAACCCAGCAACGCCGCCGCGCGGATAATCGCGCCGGTTTTGTGCACGTGCATGAATTCCAGTTCCGGCACGGTAAGCACCTTGCCCACCGCCTCCAGATCAATCGCCTGCCCGCCCGCCATGCCGCGCGAACCCGATGCCATCGCAAGCAACTTTGTCATCTCCAGTTGCACGGCGGCATCGTCACACAGCTTGTGTTCGGTCATCACCTGAAACGCGAGGCTTTGCAGCGCATCGCCCACCAGCAAAGCCGTCGGCTCGTCGAATTCAACGTGGCAGGTCGGCTTGCCCCGGCGCAACACGTCATCGTCCATGCACGGCAGATCGTCGTGTACCAGCGAATACGCGTGAATGAGCTCCACCGCCGCGCCCGCCAGCGCCACACGCTCCGGATCGGCGTGCGACAGTTCACCGGCGGCGAACGCCAGCAGCGGGCGTACGCGCTTGCCGCCACCCAGCACCGCATAACGCATCGCCTGATGCAGGCGTTGTGGCGCGATTTCCGGCGCCGGCAGCAACTTTTGCAGTACGGCTTCGATACGGGCCTGGCCCGCCGCGGCCCAAGCCTGAAAATCGGGATAGTGGGTCACGAGATCACTGCCCGGCGGAACTGAAGTTCTTCAGCGCACCGTCTTCCAGTATCTTGACCTGCTGCTGCGCGTCCTGCAAAGCGCCCTGGCAGAATTTCAGCAGCTCCGCACCGCGCTTATACGCCGCCAGCGATTTCTCCAGCGGCAACTGACCGGCTTCCATGTCCGCGACGATCTCCTCCAGCTCGGCGAGTGCGGACTCAAAGGTTTGTGGTTTGGTGGTTTTTGACATGAATTGCTGCGATTGCCACGATAAAAAAGCAAAGCCGCGTGGGGACACTCGGCAGGAATACCGTAAACCGAAAGGGTAGCCTAATCAGAGGGTTGTGGTCAATGAACGATGCTGACCAGCACCCAGCGTGGCATGCCCGTTTTCACCCCATTCTTGCACCTGCTACACTGACGACGTTCCCTAATACAAAGGCTAAACATGACAACCAGACCCGCGGCTCGCCGCGCTGCCGATGGAGACCACCCCTGAACTGTCGAGCGCGTTTCAGACCTACGTCAAGGTGCTGGGGTTTATTCCCAACAGTATGCTAATCATGCAGCGCAAGCCGAAAATCGTGCAGGCGCTGTCGCAATTGGCCGCGGCGATTTGGGATCCGGCAAGTGAAGTTCCGGTGGCCTTCAAGCGTCTGCTGGCGCACGTGGCGAGCCGCGCACACGGCTGCAGTTATTGAATGGCGCACACGGCCGGGGCGGCGCTCCAGCTCGGTGTGAAAGACGAAAAACTCGAAGCCGTGTGGGAATTTCGCAGCAGCGAATTGTTTTCCGCTAAGGAACGATCAGCGCTTGAAGTCGCCGTCGCAGGCGCTGCGCAGCCCAACGAAGTCACCGACGCGATGTTCGCCGAACTCAAGCTTCACTGGAACGAAGGCGAGATCGTCGAAATAGTCGCCGTCATTTCAATGTTCGGGTTCATGAACCGCTGGAACGACACTATGGCGACGCCTCTGGAAGAAGAACCCGTCCATGTGGGCGAAAAACATCTGGCAAAAGACGGCTGGCGAGTAGGCAAACACCAGCGTAATTAAAACAATTAGTTAGGGTTATCTCGCGATTATTCGAAATCGGAAAATTTCGCAAAGTTCACGTTAGTTTGGGAAATTTTTATTGCGACTGATCCCAATCAGCACTTTTGGCAACCCCAGCGTATTCACGCCACCGCGCGTACGCTAACCCAGTCTCTCTCAAAAACATCCAGCGGCAGCGGCTTGCTGAAAAAGTAGCCTTGCACCTCGTCGCAACGCCGCGCCCGCATAAATTCGAGTTGTCCGGCATTCTCCACGCCTTCGGCGACGATCTTCGTGTTCAGCGATTTACCCAAACGCAAAATGGCGTCGCAAATCGCCTCGGCATTCGCATCAACGCCGATATCATCCACAAAGGATTTGTCGATTTTGATTGCATCCACGGCAAACCGGCGCAGGTAACTGAGCGAAGAATATCCCGTGCCGAAATCGTCAATGGCGACACGCACGCCAACTGCGCGCAATGCGGCAAGTGTCGCCGTCGTGCGTGCGGCGTCCTTCATGGCCGCGGTCTCGGTAATTTCCAGTTCCAGCAACTGCGCCGGGATATTTGCCGTCAGCAGTACCTGAGACACTTGCTGAACCAGCTCTGGGTCCGCGAACTGCTGGGCGGAAAGGTTGACCGCGAGCGGTGGCGCCCAACCATGGCGGTCGAGCATGCCACGCAGCGCCTGCCCCGCCGCACGCAGCACCAGTTCGCCGATCGGCGCCATCAATCCTGTCGATTCCGCCAGCGCAATGAATACATCCGGCGGCACCATGCCGCGTGTGGCGTGCCTCCAGCGCAATAGCACTTCCGCCCCAGCGATCACGGCGCTACCGTCAGCAACCAACGCCATCTTGGGCTGGAACACGGGGTAAAGGTCACCCGCCTCGATCGCCTGCTTTAAATCTCGTGCCAGACACTGTCGTTCCCGCGATGCCTCGGCGAGCTGGGCGGAATAGAAGCGATAGTGCGCACCGTCGGCATCCGCGGCGTCAGCTAGCGCAAATTCCGCCTGCATCAACAACTCGCGTC
>JANPOH010000280.1:0-10563 GCA_031427895.1 Betaproteobacteria bacterium | reverse complement strand
CCACGAGCCCGACACGGATCTGGGCTTTGACTACTACACCGAGACGCCCGATACCGCGCGCTTTAAAACACGCGCGGTCGAACAACCCGACGGCTCGTGGCTCATCATCGGCGCAAAAAATTTTCAGACCGTGGGTTACCTTGCGAAACTGCTGGTGGTAATGGCGCAAACCCCGGCCGGGGCGAGGCCATTTTTGGTCGAGGGCGATTCACCGGGCCTGGTGCGCCATCCGATGTCAAAAATCGGCCGGCGCATCGGCGACAACGCGGAAATATTTTTTGATAACGTACGCGTGCCCAAGGGCCGCATCCTCGCGCCCAATCCGCCGGGGCGCACCGACATCGGCACGCACGTCACCATCGCCGCGATCACCCTCGGCCTGGGACGCGCGGCGCTGGAGGAAACCTTAAAGTACACGCAGGAGCGCGTCTCCGGCGGCAAACCCATCATCCAGCATCAGGCGGTGGGGCTTTACATCGCCGACATGGCGATGAACCTCGAAGCGGCGCGGCGGCTGATCTGGACGGCGGCATGGGCGAAGGATCACCCGGAAGCGTTCGCCGACGGCAGCGCCGAATCGCAACCCTATGAAATGATGGCGCTGGCCTTCACCGGCGGCGCGGTGCAGCGCCTGACCGAACAGGGCATGGAACTTTTCGGCGGCATGGGCGTGGTGCAGGGCATGCCGATTGAAAAATACGTGCGCGATGCGCTGGTGCAAAAACACATCTCGTTCCCGTTTCCGTCGCGCTACAAAATCACCGAGGCACTGACCGGTTACAAACGCAAGGTGACGCCGTACCTGGGGAATACCTGAAGACGACTACCCCAACTTGATCGGCCTGATCGCCACGCCATCTTCCGTGATGCGCTGATTCACCAGATTGGCGCAGGCGGCGATCACTTCCAGCTTGGGTGTCGCCACGCCCGTTAACGCGCCGATTTCGAGCAGCGCGTTGAGGATGGCATCGAGTTCCAGCGCACGGCCCGCGCGCACATCCTGCAACGTCGACGACGGCAGCGGCGCGCGTCTGGCGCTCGCCGCCACCAGCATGTCGGCATCCGCCTCCAGCGTGCAGCCCACCGCATCGGCCAGGGACATCACTTCGCGTATCATCGCCGTCGCCAGCCGGGCAGTCGGCGCAAAGCGCGCGGCATCGGCCGGCACGGCATTGGTCACGACACCCAGGGTGTTCCACACGGCATTGGACAGCAGCTTGGTCCATTTGGCCTTGCGTATATCCGGCGCGATCTTGCTTGCCCAACCGGCATTGCCGGTTATTTTTGCGATGGTATCGAGACGCGGCGTCATGCGATTGTCGATTTCGCCCAGTGTGATCGCATCGAAATCGGAATCGGCCAGGCGTATGCGCCCCGGCTCAACGATATCGGAAGGCTTGAAGGCGATGCCGCCGATGATGTTCGGCGCCTCAAAGGTGCGCGACAACACGCCGTCGGGATCAAGCGTTTTCAGTTTCGTGCCTTTGTAGCGCGACTCGATGCCGTCGAAATACCACCAGGGAAGGCCGTTCTGCGGAAACACAAACATCGCGTCCTTGCCGCCGAGCGAGCGCACATGCCGAGCCGCCGCCACCAGTTGATGCGACTTGAGCGTTACGAAAATCAGATCGTACGGCGGCTTTTCGTCGCCGGGGCGCACCGCGCGCACTGGAATCGGCTCAGGACGCCCGCTCTTGGGGCCTTCCAGAATTATCCCGCGCGAAGACAGCGCCTCGTACTGCGCGCCGCGCGCCACCAGCGTCACATCCTCGCCCGCCGCTGACAGAATAGCCCCCAGATAACCGCCGATCGCACCGGCGCCGTACACCAGAATTTTCAGAGTTTCCCAGATTCAAATTCTGCACCGCAGAGACGCAGAGGCGCAGAGATCACGCAGAGAACTTCGAAAACCAATCGGGTTTTCTCCGCCGGGGTTCTCCGCGTCTCCGCGGTGAAGCCGTTAAAGACGTCACTCCACCCGTATCTTCGCTTCACGTATCGTCTTGCCCCACTTGGCGATTTCCTCGTTGACCGTGCGTGCGAATTCCTGCTGCGAATCCGCGACGATATCGAAGCCCAGCGCCGCCATGCGCTCTTTGACATCCGGCAAATGCATCAGCTTCACCACTTCGCGGTGCATGCGGTCGATGATCGGCTTGGGCGTGCCGGCGGGCGCGAGAAAGCCCTGCTTGGTGTCGGAGTCAATGCCGCTCACGCCGACCTCGACCGCCGTCGGCACGTCGGGGATATTCGCCGAGCGTTTGGGCGCCAGCACCGCGATACCGCGTATCGAACCGGCCTTGATATGCGGCACCACCGGCGGCACGGCTGTAATGCCGGTGGTGACTTGATTGGCCAGCACCGCCTGTACCACCGGGCCGGCGCCCGTGTACGGTATGTGTGCGATGTCGATTCCCAGCGACAAGCGCAGCAATTCGCCCGACAAATGCGGCGTTGTGCCCGCGCCCGGCGAGGCATAGTTATATTTGCCCGGATTCGCTTTCACCAGCGCCACCAATTCCTTTGCGTTCTTGAACGGCTGCGAGGCATGCGCGGTGATAATGTTCGACGACGCGGCGACACACGTGATCGCGATGAAATCCTTCACCGGATCGAAACCCGGCTTCGCGTACAAACTCGGGTTCACCATCAGACTCGAACTCACCAGTAAAAAGGTGTAGCCGTCATTCGCCGCGCGCGCCGCCATCGCCAGGCCGATGTTGCCGCCCGCGCCGCCGCGGTTATCGATCACCACTTGCTGGCCAAGCGCTTCGGTCAGCTTGACCGCCATCACGCGACCGATGATGTCGGTGGGGCCGCCGGGCGCGAACGGAACGATCACGCGGATAGGACGCACGGGGTACGTCTGCGCCTGCAACGGCGCGATGCCCGCGCACGCCAGCAGCAGGCCGGCGGTGATGCTGTGGGATTTCTTAATCATAATATCACTCATAAGTATTTTATTTTATTGAACAATTACTTTACGGCAGCGAGCTTCAACAGCGCCGAGACAGCGCTGCATTTTTCGACAGCCATTACCGCATCCGCCAGTGACGCGGCGCGCTTTGCGCCAATCACCGGCACCGCAAGGCTGGTGAATTTCACCAGCAGTTCCTGATCGTTCATCGGGTTTTGGATTGAACCTTTCGGGTAATCGATCTGCGACGTGAACGTGCGCCCATCATTCAGCGTTGTCACCATGTTGCACGACACGCCGCGCGGCAGCTTCGCATCGACCGCGATGGTGGTGGCGTTGCTTAATTGTTTGACCTTGGCGTTGCGGATGTTCTTGTCGCTGTATTGCTTGAGCAATGCCTGGCCTTCGAGCAGCGCCACCGCCACCGAAAACGGCAGCGACACCTGCGCCTCGTGATACGTGCGCGGCGCTTTATTCTGATGGTAATGCGCCCAGTCCGGGTGGCGCGTGAACGCGATCGACTTCACCTGGTTCACGTCGAAACCCGCCTGCGCGCGCACCGCCAGCGCGCAATCGATGGCATTGTGGATCGGCCGCGCGCACGAATACGGCTTGAATTCGATCAGCAACTCATACGGTTTATTAATGCCGTCGATCAGCGCTGCGGGGAAATTCTTGTCGGTGAACGCCTTCAAGAAGCCGCGCTCGCCCTCGAAAATCGTGTCCGCGCCGGTGAAGCCCAGTTGCGCCATCAACGCCGCCGTCACGCCGTTTCGCGCCGTCGGCCCCGGATTAAAGCGCTTTTGCATCGACGGGCCGTACATCTCCATCAGGCCGGAAGCCTGCGCGCCCGCCATGCCCAGCGCGTTGGTGATTTTTGCGGGATTCAGTTTCAGCAGCTTGGCCGCAGCAATCGTCGCGCCGAATACGCCGCAGGTCGGCGTGGTGTGAAAGCTGCGATTACGCAGCGAGTTGTTGGCGGCGCGACTGGCGCGCTCCATCATTTCACAACCGGCGGCAAGCGCGGTAATCAACTGCTTGCCGTTGGCGTGGGTGGCATCCGCCACCGCCAGCGCCGCCGAATACACCGGCGGACTGAAGTGAAACAGCGCCAGCACGTCGATGTCGTCAAGCTCAATGCTGTGCGACGAAATGGCGTTGGCAAATGCGGTGGTGGCCATCGAGGATTTGGCCTTGTCGCCGATCAATTGCGCGCCGGTCTTTCCCCCCTGCTCGCGCGCGAACTGGCGCGCAATGTGGCCGCTTTCGCTTTGACTACCGGCCAGCGCCACGCCGAGGTAATCAAGCAGTAGGCGCTTGACCGCGTGGCGTGAGGCGGGGGCGATGTCGTTGTAGGTTAGTTTGGCGAAACGTTGTGCTAATTGTTGGGCGTGGGTTTGAGTCGTCATGTTCTTTAGGGTGCCTTTTGTGGTGAATGAATCACCCCTCACCCTAACCCTCTCCCCGCGCGCGGGGCGAGGGGATGTTGGGACTCCTTCCCCTTCAGGGGGAAGGCAGGGATGGCGGTGGGGCTTAGTACAGCTAATTCATGGCAACCGGCGCAGCCATCAGCGCCGTCAATTCATTGGTGCTATCCATCTTGTCCAATCTGGCCACGAGCTTGACCGCCTTGTCGATATCCGCTTTCGACAGACAGCCGCTCACCACGTGGCGGAATTTGTATTCGATGTCTTCTGGCTTCAAAGGGTTCTCGGGGCTGCCGCGGCGGTGATGCAAAAACTTTTCGATCACCTTGCCATCGCGCGCGGTCACGCGCACGCGCGCCGCGTGACGGAACGGCGGGCCCATTTTTTCGATTTCGGGATCGACAGTGGCGCTGACGCGCGAAATAAAATCGAATATCGCCGGGTCTTTGAGCCGTGACTCCTTGTACTGCTCGGTGAACGCCATGCCGTCGAGCGCCGTTACCGCCAAGCCGTAATACAGATTCATCTGCGCCGCCGTCACGCCCTGCGCCTTGTATTCCCACGCGCAATGCACATGCGTCATTGGGCTTAAGCCGGTTTCGAGTTTGGCGATGTCGCCGGCCTTGAGGTTGTTTTCACGCATGATTTCGCTCAGGCCATCCAGCGCGGTATGAATGCTGGTCACGCTCGCGTGCGGCTTGTAGCCGACGTTGAGCGTTTCCCAATCCCGACCCAGGCCGTCGGTCAGCCGCGCCGCGTTCGGCGTGTCGGAATACACCGCGAGATAACCGCCATACGCGGCCTCCAGCACATCGGGTATGCCGGTGAATCCATCCTTCGCCAGCAACGCCGCATACACGCCGCTTTGCGCCGCGCGCCCGGAGTGCAGGCGTTTGACCATCGCGCCCTCCTGCGCCGCCATCAGCCCGCCCGCCTGCGAGCCGGACATGCCCAGCGCGTGCTGAAATTGATCGGCATTCAGATTCAGCATGCGCGCCGCCGCAGCAGCAGCGGCGAACACGCCCGAGGTACCCTGCGGATGAAAGCCGCGAAAAAACAAACCCATGGTCGCCGCGTTGCCGACGCGCGCGCCGATTTCGTAACCCGCCACCATCGCGGTGATTGCATCGCGCCCGGAAGCGCCGCCCGCGCTTTCGGCAAAACCCAGCGCCACCGGCGGCGCGAGCGAGCCGATGTGCATGATCGATTCCTTATGGATATCGTCCAGTTCAAAAGCATGGCCCGAAGTGCCGTTCACCAGCGCGGCCAGCGACACCGAGGTTTTTTTACCCATGCCGAAAATAGAGGCCACCGGCTTGGCGCCTTCCGCCATGGCGAGCGCGGCGACCTTTTGCGTCCACGGCAGCGTCGCGCCGTAGAGCGCGCAGCCGATGTGATCGAGCACCGACAGCTTGATGCGCTCAATGACTTCTTTAGGTAAATCGCTGAATTGAATCGCGGACGCGAAGCGCGCGAGATCGCGCGTGGCGTGTTCGAGTAATGGGGGTTTGGTGCCGCTCATAATAAATTCTCAATAAAATCAATAAGTTGGAACTGAATCCAAGCGCACCACGATGTCTTTCAATTCCGCTGATGCCGCCGGATAACGCTGCATCACCAGCGGATCATGTCCGGGCACGATGTGCTTGTCCGAATCGGCGAGTTGCCGCAACTTCGCATAGCCATCAAGCGTATCGCCGAGATGGAATGTGGTGGTGAACACGCGCCCCTTTTCGAAATGCTCGTAGTAGTGGCTGGTGTCGGAGGCCACCACCACCCAGCCGCGCGCGGTATGCACGCGCACGCATTGCAGGCCTGCGGTGTGCCCGCCGATGTGATGCAGGCTGATGCCGGGCGCGAGTTCGGCGTCGCCCCGGTAGAACGTGACGCGATCTTTGTAGACCAGCCGCACCATGCCGATGACCTCCTCGACTTCGTAGCCGTGGTTGAACTGGCGATGACGCATGTGGCGGCCGGTGGCGTAGGCCATTTCCGCGTCTTGCAAATGGAACTGCGCCGCCGGGAAATCCTGAAACGTGCCGACGTGATCGTAGTGCAGATGGGTGATGACCACGTTTTTGACGTCGGCGGCGTTCACCCCCATCAGCTTAAGACCGTCGGCGGGCGAGCGCAGGAAGATGCGCTTGCGTTGCTCGGCCATCGATTGGGTAAAGCCGGTGTCGATCACTAGCGTGCGCTCGGCGTTACGCACCAGCCACACGAAATAATCCATGGGCATCGAGGCATCGTGCGGGTCGCCGCCGACGAAGTGGTTGGCGCGCTTGGCGTCGCGCCAAGCGTATTTGATGGCGTAAATTTCGTAATTGGGGAGTGTCATGGGGTTCCTCTTATGAATTCAAATTCATTTTTGCCACAGATTAACGCGGATGAACGCAGATTAACTTCTACACCGTCGTTCCCGCGCAGGGGGGAACGACAGGGTTTGGGTTTTATCCTGTAAATCCTGTTCATCCATGTTTAATGTGTGCGTCCTTCATCTTCACCTCACCACGAAACCGATGGTCCACGGAAAGCGCCGCCAGCCAACCATCACGCAGACAGCTTAAAAAATCGCCGGGGCGATAACAATCGCCCGCGAGCTCGTAATCCACGCCGGCGGCTTCGAGCAGCGGCACGACATCGCGCACCGGTGCGGGGGCCGGTGGCGAAGATCAGCGCGTCGCCCACGTCGATATCCTGCGTTTTCCCGCCGCTGTCATTATCGGCGCGCAACGTAAGCGTCGTGCCTGCCGCGCGTTCGACCTTCACGCGCGTGAGCATCTGTGTGCCGCGCGCGGCAAGGCGCTCGACCAGTTCCAGGCGATTGTTGCGCGCCATGCCGTTGGCGATGACGCCAGCCATTTCGACGATCACGCATTGCTTGCCCTGCACACTCAGCAAATCGGCCGCTTCGGCGCCGACCATGCCGCCGCCGATGATGGTGATGCGTTTCGCCGATGCCGCCGACAAAGGATCGCGCAGCACGTCCCACGCATGCATCACGCGCACGCCGGCCGCGAGTTGCGACACGTCAAACGGATGCGCGCGCGGCGCAACACCGGTGGCGACTATCGCAAAATCAGGTGCGTAGGCGCGGATCGCCTCGGCGGTCACGTTCATCGAGGTGCGTATCGTCACGCGCAGTTCGCGCAGCATCGCGAGGCGATAGCCCAGTATCGGCTCGACTTCCAGTTTGTCGGGCGCGGCCATCGCCAGCGGCATTTGCCCGCCGGGCTGCGCGGCTTTTTCCCACACCTCGACATGATGCCCGCGCGCGGCGACGGCGCGCGCGGCTTCGAGCCCTGTTACGCCCGCACCGATCACCAGCACACGCCTCGGCGTTTGAGTTCTTAGCGCGGGAAACAACTGCGGCTCGGCGTGTTCCAGCGCTTCAAACTCGGTGCCGATGACCGGGTTATGCACGCACGCGACATCTTTTTCCAGCGTCAATCGTTCAAAGCATACGTTGCACGCTATGCACTTGCGGATCGGCGCTTTCACTACACCAAAGGCCTTGGCGCACCAGTGCGGGTCGGCATACAGCGCGCGGCCCACGGAAATAAAATCCGCGCAGCCGTCGGCGAGCAACTGCTCCGCGTCGGCCGGATCAACCACGCGCCCGGCAACGAGCACGGGAATGTTTACCGCCTGCTTGATGGGCTTCGCGTACGGGCCCAGGCAACCGCGCGCGAACGACGGCGGCTGGATGCAGTATTTCGACAACTGCGGGCTTTCGTTGCTGCCGCCCGATAGATCGAGTGCCGCAACCCCTTGTTTTTCAAGCACTTTTGATAACTTAATGATATCAGCTTCGCTGTAACCGTCCGCCACAAACTCGGTCGCGGATAAACGCACGATCAACGGAAAATCCGGCAACGCCTGCTTTACGCGATCCAGCGTTTCAAACAAAAAGCGCGCGCGGTTATCGAACGAGCCGCCATATTGATCGGTGCGATGGTTCAGGCGCGGGGTAAAAAACTGCTGAAACAAATAACCGTTGCCCGCGTGTATCTCCACGCCATCGTAGCCCGCCTGATACAGCCGCCGTGACGACGCGACAAACTGCTTTTGAATTTCAACAATCTCCGCGACGGCCAGCGGACGCACGTCGTCACCGGTGTTCGGGTTTTTCCACGGCGACGGGCCGACCGGCTCCATGTTGAGCACGTGGCGGCGCAGCAACGCGCCACGATGATTCAACTGTGCGCACACCAGCGCGCCGTTCGCGTGGATCGCATCCACCAGGCTCGCCAGCCCCGGAATAAAGCGGTCGTGATACACGCACAGCGAGTTGTGATGCGGCCGCGCGAACTCGGTCACCACCATCGCCTCGGTCATGATCATGCCCACGCCGCCGCGCGCGCGCTCGGCGTAATACGCGCGATCACGCTCGGTCGAAAGCCCGTCGGTGGTGCTGTAGTTGGTGCCCATCGGCGCCATGACTACGCGATTGCGTAGTTTGAGCGGGCCGATGTGGCCGGGTTGGGAAAGTAACGTCAAAGGCTTTTTAACCACAGATACACACAGATGAACACAGATGAAAACCGGGCCCGCTGTTATCTGTGTTCATCTGTGTGTATCTGTGGTTAACAGGGTTTTGAACTCAATCCGCCCGCGCGCCCGACGCCTTGGCCACCTTGCCCCAGCGCACCAGTTCGTAGCGCAGAAAATCCGCGCACAACGCGGACGAACCCTGGGTAAAGACTTCGACGCCGACGCCGGTGAAGCGATCTCGCACATCGGGCGCATTGACGGCTTTTATCAGCGCACCGTAAAGCCGTTGCACCACCGGCGCGGGCGTTTTCGCGGGCGCGAGAATCACAAACCAGTTGACCGCCTGCAAGTCGGGCAAGCCTGCCTCGATGGATGTCGGCAGGTCGGGCATCTGCGCGATACGCTTTTCGGCGGCGAGCACGATGCCGCGCAATTTACCGGCTTTCATCTGCGCCTGTATGGCGGGGAAATCCATGATGATGCCCTGCACGTGGCCGCCGAGCAGATCGGTTACCGCAGGGCCTGCCCCCTTGAACGGCACATGCTGCACGTTGACTTTCGCCAGCGACTTGAACAGTTCAATGGCCAGATGCGGCAGGCCGCCGTTACCCGATGATGCGAAATCCAGCTTGCCTGGATGCAGTCTTGCGAGCGCAATCAACGATTTAAGATCACGCACCGGCAATGCGGGATGCACCGCCAGCGCTTCCGGCGTCATGGCGACCGCGGTCACGGGCGCGAAATCGCGCAGCGTGTCGTAGGCGAGCTTCGAGTAGGTGTGCGGGCTGATCGCGAGGGGGCTGGCGCTGCCCAGCAGCAGGGTGTAGCCGTCGGGCGCGGATTTGGCGACGAACTCGGTGCCGATGGTGGCGTTGGCGCCCGCGCGATTTTCAACCACCACCTGCTGGCCGAGCAACTCGCCCAGCTTGGGCGCGACGATGCGCGCCACGATGTCGTTGGAGCCGCCGGGCGGAAAGCCGACGATCAGACGGACGGGTTTGTTGGGATAGGCTTGTGCCATCGCGCCCGCCGCGAAAGCGCCTAAAAACGATGTTAGCGCAAGCGCGCAAACGCGCCCCGCGATCCCGTCGTTCCGGCAGCATGACCCACTGGATTCCGGCGCACGCCGGAAGGACGGTGCAGGTATATGGCCCATCGTCAACCTCCTCGCAAATTATTGAATTATTGATTTGGCGGCGCAGGCATTAAGTCCAGCCGCGCCACGATGCCCGCCAACTCGGGCGACGCCGCCGGATAACGCTGCAATACCAACGGATCATGCCCCGGCACGATATGTTGCGGCGAATCCGCGAGTTTTCGCAAGGTAGCGAAGCCTTCCAGCATTTCGCCCAGGTGATACACCAGCGGAAAGCAGCGATCCTGCTCGAAATGCTCGTAGTAGTGGCTCGCGTCGGAGGCCAGCACCACCCAACCGCGCTGCGTATGCACGCGCACCGATTGCAGCCCCATGGTGTGACCGCCGATGTGGTGCACGCTGATGCCCGGCGCAATCTCACTGGCGTTACCTGCCGCGTCGTTGTGAAACACCACGCGGTTCTGGTACACCAGCCGGATCATGCCCGCCACATGGTCGATCTCATAGGGTCGGCGAAAAATGTGATCACACATGTGATGCCCGGTCACGTACTGCATTTCCTTATCCTGCAAATGAAAGCGCGCGTTGGGGAAATCGTAAAACGTGCCGACGTGATCGTTGTGCAGATG
>JANPOH010000279.1:0-2403 GCA_031427895.1 Betaproteobacteria bacterium | reverse complement strand
CGCGAATGAAAATACTCGTAACGTTGACGCTGAAGCGTTGATTGGAAATACCTTAATGACGGACGCCTTCCAATTTTTTCAATCCTCTGACCAAAACAAGTCACTTTCTCTCATATCGTAACCAGGCCACCTATATTTGAGAATTAGGGCTAGTGTCGCGTTGGGTTGATTCCGAACATTGATGGAGTTGATCTACCCGCAGGCGATCCCGCGCTAGAATGTGTAATGCACCGATTCTTTCCCGCACTACTTCTCGCATTCGGGTATGTTGCCCAAGCTGCGACTATCGACGGCAAAGCCATCAACGTTGCGGACGGTGACACGATAACTATTCTCGATTCGGCTCACCAGCACGCGCAACGGGGTCAGGTCTCAATACTGTTCGTTTAGTGAGAAACGTGGGGAATAGGGTTTTCAAACACGCTTTTCGCATAAATCGCAATGTATCCCCGCGCAGGCCAAGCGGTCAACCACGCATAATTTTGCGCAGCCCCGCCATTTCCCCGCAGAACCAGCACGGCGCACCCCACAAAACCCACCGGTTTTCCCTGTTACGCGACCAACCGCCGAGCCATCCCCTCGGCCCGCGTAAAACCAGCCGATTCATCCGATCCATCAAGCCCACTCCAGCAAATCCACCCGCCGCCGCGCCGGTGCAACCGGCGGCGGCTGTGGATCAAGACCGATGTGCGCGAGTATCTTGCGGATCACGTCCGGCTCTTCAATCACCGCGATGAGCTTTAACTTGCCGCCGCACACGCAACGCTCCACGTCGATATCGAACACGCGCTTCAATAGCCGCGCCCATGTCATGCGCGCAGGCTTGCTGTGCGCGTGTTCGCAGTCGCCCTCCCCTTTTGTGGTCTGTGGCACCGGCACAGGCACCACCTTCGCTCTGAGTTTGGCATTCGGCGCGAGCACCCCGTGAAAGCGGATCAGATGCAGCCGCGGTCGCGGCACCAGCGCCGCCAGCCGTTGCATGAACTCCATCGGCGTGAGTACGATGTGGGTAGTGCCGTTGCGCCACGCCGTTTTGAGCTTGAGCACGACGTTGCCCTCCCGGTTCACACTCAGCCGTTCGTTCGAGATCGCCGGGCGCGTGATGTAGCGGCACAGTTGTTCGATACCCTTGCGATCATCAGCTTCACAACGCACGCCCGCGTGCAGGCTGAAGCCGTCGGCGTTGGCGCACAGCGCATCACGCGATCCGCGATCACGCGAGTGCGGTTCGCCGCCTCCGCCCACGAGCGTGAGCACTTTGCGCCCCGCCCTCGGCCCCATTGCGATGCGCCAGGTGGTTGCAGCCGCTTGCAGCGGGGCGAGCAGGTTGTCCGGGTCGGCACTGTCCGTGCGCGCAAGATAGACGATGCCGTCTTCCTCGATCAGATGACCGAGACGCGTGAGCAATCTCAGGATGCGCTTGATAATTTTTTGGAGCAGGGTTTGCAATTGTTCGATACCGGGCACGGGGGCTTCGTGAAACACCGGCGCGCCCGCTTCGCCGCCCTCCTCCGCCGTGCTGTAAACCCCGTCGAGCACCAGTGCATGCAGGTGAGTATTCAGGTTCGCCGCGCTGCCAAAGCGCTGGATCAGGGTGATGGCGCCGGTGGCGGCGTGTTTGCGTTCGATACCCGCTTGTTTGATGAGATGACTGTTGACGGCGCGGTGGATGATGCGCAGCACCGGTGTGAGCAGATCGGGATGCACGGCAAACAGGCTGCGCAGCGGTATCGGGAACGACAGCACCCATTGGCGCACCGGCACGCGCGGCAGGAGGTGGTCCACCAGATAGGCGGCGGTCTCGGCCATGCGCCTTGTGCCGCACGACGGACAGATGCCGCGCCGCTTGCAACTGAAGGCAACGAGCGTGTCGCGCGCGCAGCCGTTGCAAGTCAGGCGCAGGAAGCCATTGGCAAGGATGCCGCAGTCGAGATAGGCGTTGAATTCGTCCTTCACAAAGCGCGGCAAACCTTCGCCGCCTCCGGTGTGACGCTCCACGTCGGCGGCAAAGCTCTCGTAGTGCTCGCGCACCAGCCGGTAGAGCGGCGTTTGTTCGGGGCGGCGGCGTTCGTAACGCGGCGGGCTCGCGACGGCGGCACGTTGGGGTGCGGCGCCCATAAGTGCCTTGGGGTGTGATAAGAAAGCTGTAATTATATACAGCTTAAAAATCTTCCCAATGGCCGGGCAACCATCACTGAAGTAGCTACCGCCATGGTAGCCGCACGCTATAATCGGCGGCAACATTCACCCTCGAATTGATGCTCATGCAAACCAAAATTCCCTGCGTCATCATGCGCGGCGGCACCTCACGCGGGCCGTTTTTCCATCTGTCCGATCTGCCCGCCGATACCGCCACGCGCGATGCGGTATTGCTGGCGGTGATGGGTTCGCCGCATGAAATTC
>JANPOH010000278.1:0-4064 GCA_031427895.1 Betaproteobacteria bacterium | reverse complement strand
GCGGCGATGACTACCGATGCTGGCGGCGACGCAGAGTCATGGCTGTGCAACCGCTTCGGCATCGCGCGCCAGCAGGATTGGCCGCTGGCGCCCTTGCTGGCCGCTCATGAAGGTCTGTCTGCCCACGGCGGCTACTGGCTGTGCGCCACGCCGGTTCATCTGGCAACGCGGCGCAACGCGCTGGTGCTGGCCGATCCCGCCTTGCTTGAAATAACCGCCGAAGCATCCGCCGCCTTGGTGCTCACGCTGGCCGATCATCTGCGTGACGAAAACATGACTCTGCACGCGCCTCGCCCCGGCGTTTGGTTTTTGCGCTGCGACGCCGCGCCGGTGATGTCCACTACCAGCCTTGCGACGGCCACCGGGCGCGATGTGCGCTCCTTTCTGCCGCAGGGCAAAGACGGCGCGCGCTGGCATCGCACGCTTACCGAGATGCAAATGTTGTTGCACGCGCATCCGATGAACGACGCACGCGAATCCCGCGGTTTGTTGCCGGTGAACAGTGTGTGGTTGTGGGGCGGCGGCACGCTGCCCGCGCCCTCGCCCAAGGCGTTCGACGCGGCGTGGAGCGATGACGCGACGGTGCGCGCGCTGGCGCATCACGGCGGGTGCCGTATTGAACGCCGGCCAGAGCGCGTAATAACCGCAACGCTTGGCGGCGCTGCGCATTTTTTATCATGTGAAACGCTGGAACCGCTTATGCGCCGGGGTGACATGCAAAGCTGGAGCCGCGCGGTCACGGCTATCAATCGCGATTGGTTCACGCCGCTCGCGGCTGCGCTCAAATCCGGCGCGCTGAGCGCATTAACCTTGATAAGCACCAACGATGCGGGCACGCAGCAGTTCGTTATCCGCCGCAACGACTCGCTAAAATTCTGGCGTAAAAACAAATACTTACACTCGATCTAAGCACTCATGCCCGCCATCACCACCCGCCCCGCCGCTGCCGAAGCCGTCGGCACGCTGACCCAAAGCGGCGTGCATCCGCTGCTTGCCCGCGTTTACGCGGCGCGCGGCATCGTCAATGAACAACAGCTCGCCACCGATCTCGAGCGCCTGCACCCGCCTGCGTCGATGCTCAATCTGCAACGCATGGCGGTGTTGCTGGCCGATGCGATTGCCGAGCGTAAAAAACTGCTGATCATCGCCGACTACGATGCCGACGGCGCCACCGCCTGCGCGGTGGGCATGCGTGCATTGCGCGCGATGAATGCAACGGTTGATTATCTGGTGCCCAATCGTTTTGAGTACGGTTACGGCCTCACGCCGGAGATCGTGCAGCTCGCTGCGCGCGAGAAATCCCCCGATGTGATTGTCACCGTAGATAACGGCATCGCCAGCGTCGATGGCGTGGCCGAGGCCAACCGCCTCGGCATCAAGGTGCTGATTACCGATCACCATTTGCCCGGCGACACGCTGCCCGATGCATGGTGCATCATCAATCCGAATCAACACGGCTGCACGTTTCCCAGCAAACACCTTGCGGGCGTCGGAGTGATGTTTTATTTGATGCTGGCGCTGCGGGCGGTGTTGCGCGAACGCGGCGGAGCCGGTTTGCCCAATCTCGCCAACCTCCTCGATCTCGTGGCCTTGGGCACCGTCGCCGACGTGGTGCGTCTCGACGAAAACAATCGCATCCTCGTGCATCACGGGTTAAATCGCATCCGCGCGGGGCGTTCGCAGCCGGGGGTTGCCGCTCTGCTGCGCGTGGCCGCGCGCGACCCGGCGCGCACCGGCACGCACGATCTGGGTTTCGCAGTCGGCCCGCGGCTGAACGCCGCCGGGCGGCTGACCGATATGGCGCTCGGCATCGAATGCCTGATTACCGACGATGCCGCGCGCGCACAAGCCATCGCGCAGGAACTCGATACGCTGAACCGCCAGCGTCGCGGCATCGAAGCCGACATGCAGGAATCCGCCCTCGCCGCGCTGGAACAAAGCACCGTTGCCAGCGGCTACACCTTGTGCCTCTACGACGCGCAGTGGCATCAGGGCGTGATCGGCATTGTCGCCTCGCGCATCAAAGATAAATTTCACCGCCCGTCGATGGCGTTCGCGCGCGGCGTGGATGGCGAAATCAAGGGATCGGGCCGCTCGATACGCGGTCTGCATCTGCGCGATGCGCTCGATCTGGTATCCAAACGCGTGCCGGGATTGATATTGCGCTTTGGCGGCCATGCCGCGGCAGCCGGTTTAACGTTGCGGGAAGGCGATTTTGAACAATTTCAATTTCTGTTTGAAGACGTGGTGCGCGGGCTGCTCACGCCCGCCGATCTTGAGCGCGAAATCGAAACCGACGGCTCGCTGCCGGTGGAACACGCCACGCTCGACGCCGCGCACGCCCTGCGCGAGGGCATCTGGGGGCAAGGTTTCCCCGAACCGCGTTTTCTCGATCTGTTTGAAATCGTGCAGCAGCGCGTGGTCGGCGAGCGGCATTTGAAGTTGCGGCTGCGTCGCGACGGCAAAATATTCGAAGGCATTTTGTTTGGCCACAATGAACCCCTGCCGGAAGCGATACGCGCGGTGTATCGCTTCAGCATCAACGAATACAACGGCAATGTCACCACGCAACTGATGCTCGATCACTGGGAGCAGTTGTAAAGAACTTCACCGCGGAGGCGCAGAGGCGCGGAGAACCCCCGCAGAGAACGGCTTGTGTTTTTCTCTGCGTATCCTCTGCGCCTCCGCGCCTCTGCGGTGAGTCTTACGGGTTGAGCGCACCCCATCGGTTATAATCCTGTTTTTAAAGGATCAAGTGCATCATGGAAGCCGAACGCATCAACGCCATCGCCAAACAAATCGCCGACGTCAACTCACGCGCCACGGAGCTGCGGAGGTATCTTTGACTACGACACCAAACGTAATCGCCTCGATGAAGTCATAAGACTTTCGGAAGACCCTGCCGCCTGGAGCGACAGCAAGCGCGCACAAGAGCTCGGCAAAGAACGCAAGGCGCTCGAATACACCGTTCACTCACTCACCTCGCTGGATGCCAGCGTGCGCGACGCGCAAGCCTTGTTCGACATGGCGCGCGACGAATCCGACGACGATACTCTGCTGTCGGTCGCCGGCGACGCGCAAAAACTCGAAGCCACCGTCGCCGAGATGGAATTTCGCCGCATGTTCTCCGGCGAAATGGATATCAACAATTGCTTTCTCGACATTCAATCCGGCTCCGGCGGCACCGAGGCGCAGGACTGGACGTCGATTCTTGAACGCATGTATCTGCGTTATTGCGAAGGCAAGAAATTCAAGGTCGAGTTGCTGGAAGAATCCCCCGGCGAGGTCGCGGGTCTGAAAAGCGCCTCGCTGAAAGTCAGCGGTGAGTATGCGTATGGACATCTGCGTACGGAAAGCGGCGTGCATCGCCTGGTGCGTAAATCACCGTTTGACTCCAACAACCGGCGGCACACCTCGTTTGCCAGCGTGTTTGTGTATCCCGAAGTCGATGATTCCATCGAAATCGACATCAACCCGGCCGACTTGCGTACCGATACTTTTCGCGCTTCCGGCGCGGGCGGCCAGCACATCAACAAAACCGATTCCGCCGTGCGCATCACCCACGCCCCCACCGGCATCGTGGTGCAATGCCAGAGCGACCGCTCGCAACATCGCAACCGCGCCGAAGCCATGGCCATGCTCAAATCGCGCTTGTTCGAGCTGGAGCTACGCAAGCGCAACGAAGCAAAGCAGGCAAAAGAAGACGCCAAAACCGACATCGGCTGGGGACACCAGATACGCTCCTACGTGCTCGACCAGTCGCGCATCAAGGACTTGCGCACCAACATCGAAATCGGCAACACGCAATCGGTGCTCGACGGCTCGCTGGATGTTTTTATTGAAGCCAGTTTGAAACAAGGGCTTTAAGGTCAACGGCGTTTTAACCACAGATGAACGCAGATGAACACAGATAGAAGCAAACCCCGTGCATTCGGTTTTGAACTTATCTGTGTTCATCTGTGTTTATCTGTGGTTCATCAAGGTTTTAGTTTTTAAAGGTAACTCATGGACGACATCAACAAACCACCGGAGCAGGACACCAATAAAATCATCGAAGAGCGCCG
>JANPOH010000277.1:0-1820 GCA_031427895.1 Betaproteobacteria bacterium | reverse complement strand
CGAGACTTTAGTGCGCACCCATAGCGAAGAAGAGGCGGCGCTGCTGCGGAAAGAGAATGCCGGAACGATATTTCTGGGCGAGCACGAACTTGCGCTCAGCATGACGCGCCACGTGCTGGAAAAAGTCGCAGCTCGGTAAGGGTGATTGCACATTAGGCAGAGTACTTTCCAGTTGTCAAACAAATCGCCCAACATTACATTAGCCCCCTTGAACCATGGCAACCTACGCCATCTTTTATTCCAATCCAACCCCCATTTATATTACCGGAGATCAAAATGACTGACGCGCCGCATCTCACGAAAAGAAACTACGTCCACAACTTTCACACCATGGAGAAAACCGCCACCCTCGGCGCGCTGTCCACGTCGCAGGGCTCATCGTTCACGGGCGAGCGCATCTACAGCGGCCTGGTGACGAAGAAGGTCGGCACCGGCTCGAAGCCGCATTACCATCCCGACGAGACGTTCAACTATGTGCTGAAAGGCGCAATGAAGGTCAACATGAATGGGCAGGAATTCATCGTGCCCACGGGCAGCCTGCTGCATATACCACCGAACATGGTGCATACCTCTGTGGCCACCGATGATGGCGATGTCACGTATCTCGTGTGGCGCGATATCGTCAGCGAGAAAGCGGGAAAGCCGTCCACCGTTGAGGCATAGTGCAATTCATGAAAAATTCCCTCCCCTTCAAGGGGGAGGAGTTTCATTCGCGCTCGCCTTCTACTGCGCGGTAGCGCCCGACGCGCGGATCACTTTGCTCCACTTCGCCAGTTCAGATTTGATGTAAGCACCGAATTCCTCGGGTGTGCCGCCGCCCGGATCGATCCCCTGCTTCAGCAGGGAATCCTTCACGTCGGGGGATTCCAGCGCCACGCGCACCTGCCGGTTCAGCGTCGCAATAATATCGGGCGGCACTTTCACCGGCGCGACCAGGCCGTACCAGTTGTTGACTTCAAACCCCGGCATGCCCGCCTCAATCATGGTGGGCAGTTCGGGAACCAGCGCCGCGCGCTTCGCCGTGGTCACCGCCAGCGCGCGCAGCTTGCCGGCGCGTATGTGCTGCACCGACGTGCTTGCCGTCGCGAACATCAAATGTATCTGCCCCGAAATCAGGTCGATCATCGCGGGAGCGCCGCCTTTGTACGGGATATGCACCAGCTTCACGCCGGCCATGCTGTTGAAAAGCTCGCCCGCCAAATGACCGGCGGTGCCGTTCTGTGGTGAGCCAAACAACATTTCACCTGGCCGCCGTTTCGCTACCGCTGTCAGCTCCTTCACGCTGCGCGCCGGCACCGACGGATGCACCGCCAGAATATTGGTGGCGTCAGCCGCGCGCGCGATGGGTGCAAAGTCTCGTACCGTATCGAACGTGAGGTTCTTGTACAGGCCGGGATTGATGGTTAGCGTTCCAATGGTGCCCATCAGCAGCACATAACCATCCGGCACGGCGCGCGCCGCCGCCTCAGTACCGATATTTCCGCTGGCGCCCGCGCGGTTCTCAACGATGAATTGCTGCTTAAAAAGCTCCGACAACTTGATGGCCAGCACGCGCGCGGTAACATCGACGCCGCCGCCGATGGATGCGCCGACATAAATGCGCACCGGCTTCACCGGGTAATCCGCGCCGAATGCGGGTATTGCCTGCATGACAAACGCCGCAACCATTATCCGTAATTTCAGCATCTCCGAACCTCCGTCAGAACTGTTCGTCGTGGCGCAGATAACGCCGGGGATTCCCATTTGCCGGCACTTTGCGAAGAGGAATCTCAAACACCCTTTTTGGCTGACCGTGACTGTATTATCTGGCAGGCGATTGA
>JANPOH010000276.1:0-3797 GCA_031427895.1 Betaproteobacteria bacterium | reverse complement strand
CATCATTGCCACTTCGACATACTGTCCCTGACCCGTGCGGTTGGCCTGATGCAGCGCCGCCAGCAAGCCAATCGCCAGATGCAAACCCGTACCGCTGTCGCCAATCTGCGCGCCGGTGACGAACGGCGGGCCTTCGGGCACACCGGTGGTGCTCATCGCGCCGCCCATCGCCTGCGCCACGTTTTCGTAGGCTTTGAAATCGGAATACGGGCCGCTGGAACCGAAACCCTTGATCGAACCCATCACGACTTTCGGATTGATTTCGTGAATTTTCTCCCACGTAAAACCAAAACGGTCGAGCACGCCGGGGCCGAAATTCTCCATGAGGATGTCGCACTTCATCAAGAGATCAATGAAAACTTTCTTGCCTTCCGGGTTTTTCATGTTCACCGTGATCGACCGCTTGTTGCAGTTCAACATGGTGAAATAGAGACTGTCGGCGTTGGGCACATCGCGCAACTGGCCGCGCGTGGCGTCGCCGTTGGGCGGCTCGAACTTGATCACGTCCGCGCCCATCCATGCCAGCAACTGCGAGCACGTCGGCCCCGCCTGCACATGAGTCATGTCGAGAATTCGCACACCTTTTAACGCTTCCATACCACCTCCGTGAGGTGTGAAGTGTAAGGCGTGAGGCATAGGTCGTGCCAGATTACGTCCCGCGGCACGAACTACGCCTCACCCCCCACCCCTCACGCTCTACCATAAATAATGAGGGCGCAACTATAGGTAATGACGGCTACCCTAGCCTTGACCGGCGTCAAGATTCCACGCCAAAAACTTACTTAATAAACAAATGGTTATATAATTTCGCTTCCTGCTTTTGTCCAACCGCCATGACCCAGCTTGCGCTGCATCCCCAGTCCAAAATCATACGCCTGCAATTGCGGCAAAACATGGTTTTGAAAAACCTCGCTGCGGCGCAATGGAGTGAATTCGAGCCGCTGCTGGAAATCATCGACTACGCCAAGGGTGAAACGCTGGAACTCCAAGGCACGCATGCGATGGAGCAATATTTCGTCATCGATGGCATTTTAAAGCGGGCCGTGTCCAACGCCCAAGGTAAGGAAATGATTTTACGCTTTGCCGCCGAAAGCGACATCGATACCAGCTACGCCGCGTGGCGCCTGAAAACGCCGATGCCGTATTCCATCCGTGCGGTAACCAAAGTGCGCGCCGCCAAGCTGTCAATGCTGCAATGGGCGGCGTTTCTCGAACGCCACATCAAGATCAAGGCCGAGTTCGAGCTCGAAGTAATGAAGCTGATGAGCGAAGTCATGGCGCACACCATCACCTTGCATCTGCTGGATGCGCCAGGACGAGTGCAACGCTTCATGCGCAAACACACCGAACTCGCCGAGCGCCTGCCGAAAAAAGACCTGGCGTCCTATTTGAACCTGTCGCCGGAGACGCTCAGCCGGCTCAAGCGGCGCGGAAAAATATAACCCTATAAGCCGCTGCTGAAATCACGGGGCCTGCCGCGCCTGCCCCGCGTCAGAAATTGACCGGGGTCAAGCGTACGAACGCAGGTTGCCCCTATGATGCCTTTTGGTAATTTCGTTCCCACACTACCGGTGCAACGCACCGCAAGAAGACGAGGCAATTCATTATGACAACGGACGCGCAATCACAAGATCAGACCGACGGCTTCAATCTGGTCATTGATGCCCTCAAACTCAACGGCATCGACACCATTTACGGCCTGCCCGGCATACCCATCACCGATCTCACGCGCAAGATGCAGGCTGCGGGCATGCGCATGATTTCGTTCCGCCATGAGCAAAACGCCGGCAACGCCGCCGCCATCGCCGGCTTTCTCACGCAAAAACCCGGCATCTGCCTCACGGTGTCCGCGCCCGGCTTTTTGAACGGGCTTAATGCGCTCACCAACGCCACCACCAACTGCTTTCCGATGATCCTCATCAGCGGCTCCAGCGAGCGCGAGATCGTCGATCTGCAACAGGGCGATTACGAAGAGATGGATCAACTTGCCATCGCCAAGCCACTGGCCAAAGCCGCGTTCCGCGTGCTGCACGCCGAGGACATCGGCGTGGGCGTCGCGCGCGCCATCCGCGCTGCCGTCTCCGGACGCCCGGGCGGTGTTTACCTCGACCTGCCCGCCAAGTTGTTCTCGCAGAGCATGGATGCCGAAGCGGGCAAACGTTCGCTTATCAAGGTGGTCGATCCCGCGCCGCGCCAAATCCCCGCGCCGGATGCGGTGCAACGTGCGCTCGATTTACTCAAGCACGCCAAGCGCCCGTTGATTATTCTGGGCAAGGGCGCCGCCTACGCGCAAGCCGACGCGGATATCCGCGCGCTGGTCGAAAAAACCGGCATCCCTTACCTGCCGATGTCCATGGCCAAGGGCCTGCTGCCCGATACGCATCCACAGTCCGCCGCCGCCGCGCGCTCGTATGTGCTGCCCGAAGCCGACGTGGTGCTGATTATCGGTGCGCGTCTGAACTGGCTGCTGTCGCACGGCAAGGGCAAAACGTGGGGCGGCAAGTCGCACAAGGATTGGGGCGGTCAAAAATTCGTGCAAATCGATATCTCGCCGCAGGAAGCCGACAGCAACGTGCGCATCGACGCGCCGGTGGTGGGCGACATCGGCTCCTGCGTGGCGGCGATGCTGAATACCATCAACGCGGCAGGTAGCAACTGGCCCAAGCCGTCCGCCGACTGGCTGGGCGCCATCGACGAGCGCAAGAGCAAAAACATCGCCAAAATGGGTGAGACGCTGGCCAGGAACCCGACGCCGATGAACTATCACAGCGCGTTGAATGTGATGCGCGACATCATCAAGGACAACCCGGACGCCATCCTCGTCAACGAAGGCGCCAACGCGCTCGATTTCACCCGCAGCATTGTCGATATGTACAAGCCGAGAAAACGCATCGACGTCGGCACCTGGGGCGTGATGGGCATCGGCATGGGCTTCGCCGTGGCGGCCGCCGTGGTCAGCGGACAGCCGGTGATCGCGATTGAAGGCGACAGCGCCTTTGGTTTTTCGGGCATGGAAGTCGAAACCATTTGCCGCTACAACCTGCCGGTGTGCGTGGTGATCTTCAACAACAACGGCGTCTACCGCGGCACCGATGTGAATCCCACCGGCGGCCCCGATGTCGCGCCCACCGTGTTCGTCAAAGGCGCGCGTTACGACAAAATGATGGAAGCCTTCGGCGGCGTAGGCGTGCATGCCACCACCCCCGCCGAACTGCGCAAAGCCGTGGAAGAAGCCGTGCGCTCGCGCAAACCGACGCTGATCAATGCCGTCATCGACGAAACCGCAGGCACGGAAAGCGGACGCATCACGAGCTTGAACCCGACGGCGGCGAAAAAGAAATAAGTTAAACCGATTAACCACGGAACACACGGAAAACGCGGAAGGAACAACTCGCGCAATCTTCCGTGTGTTCCGTGTGTTCCGTGGTTAAATGTTTTTGTTCTCGACCTACTTCCCGCGCAGCTTATTCACCAGCGGCCAGAACAGCATCACCAGCCCCAGCGTCATGATGCTGCCCACCAAGCCATTGGTGAAGAACACACTCAAGTTGCCCTGCGAAATCAGCATCGATTGCCGGAAGGAATCTTCCGCGCGGTCACCCAGCACCAGCGCCAGCACCAGCGGCGCCATCGGATAATCGAGCTTCTTGAAGATATAGCCGATCACGCCGAAGAACATCATCAGCCAGATGTCGAGCATGGCGTTATGCACCGTAAACGCACCAATGGCGCAGATCACTATGATCAGCGGCGCAACGATTGAGAATGGAATACGCAGAATCGCGGCGAACAGCGGC
>JANPOH010000275.1:0-3842 GCA_031427895.1 Betaproteobacteria bacterium | reverse complement strand
GGGTTTGATATTTTGACTTTGTGCGCTTGCCAGACCAACCCCCGCCCCCCATAAGGTAACGACGGTTGCGGTGGCAAGAACCAGCAGCGATATAATCTTGTTTTTCATAAAAGCACCCCGATGAAATTCACGTCTCGTTGAATCGCGCGTGCAACGGATCATCAGCACATTTGCACCCCGCGTGTAGCCATGGTGATCTGTAAAGCATGCTGTACCCTGTTGTACGCACGCAACATGATATTTTGGATTAAATTCTGCATCTAGTTACTTCTATTGGCAAGGCTTTTTGTGGCGAAGCTCCCTATTTTGTTGTATCCCGACCCGCGTTTGCATACCGTGGCCACCCGTGTGGCCTGCGTAGATGACAAAATTCGTCAATTAATCAAAGACATGGGTGAAACCATGTATGCCGCGCCGGGAGTTGGTCTTGCCGCAACACAAGTCGATGTGCATTTACGAATTATCGTAATGGATCACTCGCCCGCGCGCGCTCGGCTGCTGGTCTTTATTAACCCGGAACTCCTTGAATTTTCGGGAGAAGCTGACTGCGAAGAGGGCTGCCTGTCGGTGCCTGGAATCTATGAAAAAGTCACGCGCGCACAGCACATCCGCGTGTGCGCTCTGGACGCCGGCGGCGAGCGGTTTGAAATGGCCGCCGAAGGGCTGCTTGCGGTGTGTATCCAGCACGAAATGGATCATCTCGAAGGCAAGGTTTTCGTGGAAAAACTGTCGCGCATGAAGCGCCAGCGTATCCTCGGCAAAATCAAGAAACGCCAGCGCGAGCCCAAGTAGGCGCTCGCCGCCCATACCCCATGAGACTCATTTTTGCCGGCACCCCGGAGTTTGCCGCCATCGCGCTCGCCGCCCTGGCCGACGCTGGTCATGAGCTAGTGTTAGTGCTCACTCAGCCGGACCGTCCCGCCGGACGCGGCCTCCGGATGGAGCCGTCTGCCATAAAAAAAATCGCTCAAAAACAACAGCTTACGATAGAGCAACCGCTTACCCTCAAGAGTGCGTCCGCAGTGCAAATGATCGCTGCCGCCGCTGCTGACGCGATGATCGTGGCGGCGTATGGGCTGATCCTGCCGAAAGCCATCCTGGCGTTGCCCAGGCTGGGCTGCATCAATATTCATGCCTCGCTGCTGCCACGCTGGCGCGGCGCCGCGCCGATCCAGCGCGCCATTCTCGCGGGGGATGCCGAAACCGGTATCACCCTTATGCAAATGGATGAAGGACTGGACACCGGCGACATGTTACTGCGCCGCGCGCTCCCCCTCCCCATTGGCGTCGACGAAACCGCGGGCGAACTCCACGACCGGCTGGCCGCACTCGGCGCCCGGATGGTCAACGAAGTCTTGAAAAATATCCCGCCGTCGGTTAAGCAGGACAACACGCAAGCCACCTACGCAGCCAAGATTTCCAAGGAAGAAGCCATGATCGTCTGGACCGAACCTGCCACCCAGGTTCACCGCAAGATACGCGCGTTCAATCCTTTCCCTGGCGCGGCGACCCTGCTGGCCGGTGAGCGCATCAAATTCTGGCGCGCGCAGCCAGTCCCGCCCGCCGGTGGCGGGCCGGGCGTGGTATGCGAGAGCCCGCCAGGGCAACTGGTCGTCGGCTGCGGCACGAACGCGCTGGCGATACTCGAATTGCAGCGCGCGGGCGGCAAACGCATGTCTGCCGCGCAATTTCTGGCCGGCTTCCCCATCGCCGCCGGCGCACGTTTCGGCGCCTGATGCGCGACGAACAGATCCTCGCGAGCGGTGTCATCGCGCGCGTGCTGGCCGGCCGCACTCTGGACGCGGAACTGGCCGCCGTGTTGCGAGACGGCGGGCGAGACGGCGGGCGTGACAACGCCGGCCTGACGGCCCATCAACGCGCCCTGCTGCAAGACTTGTGCTATGGCGTGCTGCGTCACCTGGGCGCGCTCGACGCGCAGCTAGCGCAATTAATCGACAAACCGCTGCGCGATGAACGGCTGCGGCATTTGCTGCGCGTGGCGCTGTATCAGCTCGAACACACCCGCGCGGCGCCGCACGCGGTGGTCGATCACGCGGTCGCGGCTTGCGTGGCGCTGAAGGCCGCGCCGGCCAAAGGGCTGGTCAACGCCGTGCTGCGAGGGTTTCTGCGCCGCCGCGAAGAATTGCACGCGGCGTGCGCCCGCACCGATAGCGGCCGCTACTCGTATCCGCAATGGTGGGTGGAAAAAATCCGCGCCCAATATCCGCAGGATTTCGCCCGCGTTCTGGAGGCGGGCAATCGCCACGCGCCGCTGACGCTGCGCGTGAACACGCGACAGATCACGCGCGACGCATATCTCGAACGCCTGCGCGCCGAAGGCATCGCCGCCGCCGCGTTTGAAACGTACGCCGTGGTGCTGGACAAGCCCGTCGCCGTCGAGCGGCTGCCCGGATTTGCACAGGGACTGGTCAGCGTGCAGGACGCCTCCGCACAACGCGCCGCGCCCCTGCTCGACGCGCATCACGGCATGCGGGTACTCGACGCATGCGCCGCGCCCGGCGGCAAGACCGCACACCTGCTCGAACTCGCCGACCTCGCACTCACCGCGCTGGATGCCGATGCCGAACGGTTAACGCGCGTGCAGGCGAATCTGCAACGGCTGGGCCTGGCCGCCGGCGCGACGATGGTATGCGGCGACGCGCGTGATCCTGCCGCGTGGTGGGACGGCGTGGCGTTTGATCGCATCCTCGCGGACGTGCCGTGTTCCGGCTCCGGGGTCACGCGCCGCCACCCCGACATTAAATGGCTACGCCGTCCGTCCGATATCGTGAAATTTTCGCAAACGCAGGAGGCCATGCTGGACGCCTTGTGGCGGCTGCTGGCCGCTGGTGGTAAATTCCTGTACGTGACATGCTCCGTGTTCAGCGAGGAGAACCACTTGCAGATCGCCCGTTTTCTTGAGCGCCATCCCGATGCCCGCCCGCAGGACCTCCCGCCCGCCGACTTTCCCCCCGAACACGCGGGCCAGATACTGCCAGACACCCGGCACGATGGTTTCTACTACGCGCTGCTGCATAAAGCCTAGCCTGGCCGTCCTGCTGGCGGCGTTGTGGCTGGCGCTCAGCGTGTCGTGGGGCGCCGGTCAGGCGCAGGCAAACGGCATCGACGTGCGCAAAGCCGCGCTCACGCACACCGAAGAAGGCTACATCCTCGACGCCGAATTTGATATTCAGCTCACGCCGCTGCTGGACGACGTGCTGCATAAAGGCGTGCCGCTGTATTTCACCCTGGAAGTCGAGGTGATGCGCTCGCGCTGGTATTGGACCAACGAAAAAGTCATCGCGATTCAGCGGCATCAACGATTGTCTTTCAACACCCTGACGCGGCAGTATCGCATTGGCTCCGGCGCGCTGAACCAGAATTTCCCAACACTCGCTGAGGCCATCGCGTTCATGAGCCGCGTGCGCCGCCGCGAAGACATCGACGTCGGCGTGTTGCGCAAAGACACCACCTACGCCGCGGCGCTGCGCCTGCGGCTGGACGGCGCGCAATTGCCCAAACCGTTTCAGTTAAACAGCGGGCGCGACTGGAACATCGGCTCCGACTGGTTTCGCTGGACCGTGACCCCATGACCGCGCCCGCGTCCAACACGCTTAACGGCGGTGCGCCTTCCCTGCGCCGCCGCTACGCGATCGCCCTGCTGGTGACGCTGTGCGCGGGCGGTTTATTCCTGATCGCCATGGCCAGCGCCAACACCACGTTGTTCGCGCAACACTATCGCGCATTGCTGGCATTAAACGGCACCATCGCCGCCTTGCTGACGGCGCTGGTGATCTGGCAACTGTTGAGCTTGCGGCGCAAACTCAAAGCCGGCGTGTTTG
>JANPOH010000274.1:0-2598 GCA_031427895.1 Betaproteobacteria bacterium | reverse complement strand
GGCCTGCCCGGCGCCGGGCCGCAGCGCGTGGGCATCCCCATCATCGACATGACCACCGGCATGTACGCCACCATCGCGATTTGCGCCGCACTCGCGCATCGCGCGGTCAGCGGCAAAGGGCAATGGATCGACGTGGCGCTGCTCGACACCACTGTCGCCTTTCTCGCCAATCAGGCAATGAATTATTTCGCCACCGGCGAATCACCCAAGCGCATCGGCAACGCGCACCCGAACATCGTGCCGTATCAAACCTTCAAAACCAGCGACGGCGCAGTTATTTTGGCGTGCGGCAACGACAACCTGTTCAACAAATTCTGCGAAGCCGCAGGCTGCACCGAGTTATTGAAAAACCCGATCTTCGCCACCAACAGCGACCGCGTGACCAACCGCGTTGAAGTCACCCGCGTGTTGAACGCCGTTTTTGAAAAGCGCACCACGGCGGATTGGGTCAAGCTGCTCGACGACGCGGGCGTCGCCAATGGCCCCATCAACACCATCGCCGAGGTGTTCAAAGAGCCGCAGGTTATCGCGCGCGGCCTGAAATTTGAACTGCCGCACGCGGTGGCGGGCAAAGTGCCGCTGGTGGCCAGCCCCATGCGCTTTTCGGAAACCCCGATCAAACACGAAATTCCGCCGCCCGCGGTGGGGCAGCATACCGACGAAATTCTGCGGGGGGTGTTGAAGAAGAGTGAGGCGGAGATTGCGGCGTTGCGGACGGCTGGTGCAGTGTAGTGCACCAGGGAAGCTTAATCCGGCAAGCGGCCCGCTTCCCGCTGATGGCGGACTGCATGGATCACGATGCTGTTATCCAGGGGGAAGTATTCGTAGATTGCAACGTATCCCATGGCCCTTTGGGCAATTACAAGTTCGCGCAAGCTCGAACGGGCAGATACCCGGCGACCGATGCTTGGATGATCGTTCAGTATTAATACGGCTGACTCGATGGCGGCGATATGTTGCAGGGTGATCGCCGGATCACGCTCTGCGTTGAAATCGAAAATTCTTTCGAGGTCCGCTTGCGCCCCGTCTGAAAAAATGATCACGCCAGCTTGCGCGCTTTCGGCCTTGCCGCTGGCTTGCCCTGCACGCGCTTGCGCAGGTAATCGAATACCTCTTCGACAGGTATGCCTTTGCCTGTTTTTCTGAATTCAGCCGCGCGCTTCTCAGCCTCGGCAAGAAATGTGGCACGTTCTTCTTCCGCAACCAGCCGTTCCTCAATTGCCGTCACCATAAAAGCGTGCGCCGTGGTATCACGCGCTCGCGCGAGCCGTTCGACGCGTTGTTTGGTCTTTTCCGGGATTCTTAACGAAACTGCCATGACGTACCTCCTGTAATACAAATGAGATACAGCGATGCTACGGCAGGGCGCGGCGAAGGTCAAGCCAGCCACCGCCCCGGGACTGTCGTGGTGATTCAAATTCCACACGAATCTCGCGCGACGGTTCCCGCCTGAATAGCAGCAGGCAATACGCGATTTGTGCGCGGAACAGGAGTTGCTCGGAAAAACTCCGGTGAACGAGATTGCCAAGCTTTTTGAGAGCCAGAAAAATATCAATAAAAACAATGTGTTACATAGAATAATAGCGATGCATGCGGCGGCATCGCTACGAACGGGTCGGCCAACGGGCCACCGTTGCGAGGCCTTCCTGTGGATTTATGCGGCTTGCGCGAAAGCGGCTTATTCTTCTCCGCGATTTGTGGCACTCTGTATCCGTAGGCCCCCGTGTTACCTCAACCGGGGCACGAAGCCAGGCAGGCACGATCCAAAAGTCTCAGTTAGTAACAGAGTTTTGCCCGCGTGCCGCGTGTCTTGAACAATGCTTCTCAATAACCACTTATAACACTATGATTTTATTTTTGAATTGAGGGAGATCGAAAAATGCAGGTAGTTTTGTATCTGCCTTTTCGGGTCTGTATTTCACGTTGGGCGTCTTTGGCACGCTCGCATCGAACCGGTTGCAACCATGAGAGGAGCACTCAATGAATGCATCAATTCAAGCACTGGCGGTCGTTACGGCTTTGACCGCTTGTACCCACGCCAGCATCTCCTCAGTACCGATGCAGATCGAAGGCATTGGTACGGTCTACCGCTATCAAGGACGAGCAAACTTCGCTCATCAGATGGCCGAGGCCGATCGACTAATGACTGATGACTGCAAGGCCCGGAATGGTGGTCGCCCTGTCATTGTCGATCTTCAGAAACGCGATCTTGGAGTCGTCGCGCTGAATAGCGGTCAAGCGACTACTCGCCTCAACGCCACTGCGACAGGTACCCCCTACAGCACAAACATAGCCGGCACTGCCACAACGACCTCAAGCGGAACTGCGACGGCCATGCGCAACTACAACCAAGAGATTCTCTACAAGTGCGTCACGGAGTAAGTTGAAGAAGACGCCCAACCCGGCAGCCCACCGGACGCGCGCGAGCGGCGGTGGTTTGCAACGGTCAGTGGCCGCGCGCCGGTGGCTTCCACGTTAGACAAACTCAGACCTATGCGACTTACTAAAATCGATTACGAGAGTCTTACTCAGCAGTCGCCAACATAGGCGACAGAAGGAGCTTTGAAGAATGAGCGGACAAGGTGTGGCATTTGCTGG
>JANPOH010000273.1:0-2985 GCA_031427895.1 Betaproteobacteria bacterium | reverse complement strand
GGTGCGCGCTTTAAGGAAATGCTCGATGCCTTTGACGCTGATTTTCAGATCGCGCGCGCGCAGCCCGATGCGGCGGAGTCCCGTGACTTTGGGCGTCCGTGAGTGCGCCCAACCTGCTCGATACCGACGCTTGCATTTACCTTATTAACCGGCGCCCGGGTCACGAGAAGCTGCTCGAACATATCGAAACCCTGGAATACGGCGACATCCTGATTTCGTCCATCAGCGCCGCCGAACTCGAATTCGGCATTGCAAAAAGCAAACGTGGCGCGGATAACCGCAATCGCTTTACATTATTCATAGCCCGTTTTGAAATCGCGCCCTTCGATGAGCGCGCCGCAGCGGCGTACGGCCCGCTTCGCGCGGCGCTGGAAACCGGCGGCACACCCATTGGCCCGTTGGATACGCTGATCGCGGCGCACGCGCTGTCACTCGGCGCAACGCTGATAACCAACAACGTGCGTGAATTCCACCGCGTCGACAAGCTCAGAATCGAAAACTGGTTCGAAGCTGAATAAGTAGCGCTACTGCGGCTCGATCCCCGCCTGCTTCACCACCCGGATCCACTTGGCGACTTCGGCTTTGATGTAGGCCTCGTGTTCGTCTATCGTGCTGCCCACCGGCTCGGCGCCCTGCTCCAGCAGAAATTTGCGGTTCGCCGGATCGCGCAGCGCTGTCACCAGCGCGCCGTTCAGCCGCTCGGCGATAGCGCGCGGAATACCCGCCGGGCCGATGAAGCTGAAGCCGCTGCTCACCACGTAGCCCGGCATACCGGCCTCGACCATGGTCGGCACATCCTTGGCGAAGCCCGCGCGCTTGTCGCCGGTTTGCGCGATCAGTTTAATGCGCCCTGTCTGCACGTGGCCCGACACCAGCGGCAGGCTGGAGAATTGCAGTTGCACATGGCCCGCCACCAGATCGATGATCGCAGGCCCCGCGCCTTTGTACGGCACATGCACTACTTTGACACCCGCCATCGAGTTGAACAGCTCGATCGACATATGGCCCACCGTGGCGCGGCCCGACGACGAACCGAACAACTGCCCTGGCCGTGCTTTGGCGAGCGCAATCAGTTCCTTGACGTTTTTCACCGGCAACGATGGATGTACCACCAGCCCGCTGGGCACATCCACGATTAACCCCAGCCCGATGAAATCCTTCAACGTGTCGTAGGGCATTTTTTTGATCATCGATGGATTGATGACATAGCTTGCCGCGACCAGACCGGCGGTATAACCATCCGGCGCGCTTTTGGCGATGATCTCGCCGCCGATGGTGCCGCCGCCGCCCGCGCGATAATCGAACACCAGTTGCTGCCCAAGCACTTCGGTCATCTTCGGTTGCAACAATCTAAAAAACACGTCGCTGTTGCCGCCCGGCGCGGCCGGGTTCACCACGCGAATCAATTTGGTGGGAAACCCCTGAGCGCCTGCCCATCCCGCCGCCGTGACCAGCACGCCGCTCAACGCGAACCGGATGGCGCGGCATCGACTGTTTTTCATTTCACGTTCCTCATCACGTTCCTCACTATCGTCATGGTTAATCCGCCTTGATCCTGGCCTCGCGCACGACTTTGCCCCACAGCGCGACTTCCTTTTTTAAAAATTCGCCGAACGCTTCCGGCGTGCCGCCCACTACCTCGACATCCTGACTGGCGAAATGCTTGCGTATCTCACTCGAACTCAGAATGCGATTGAATTCCGCATTCAGCTTGGCGACCACCGCCTTGGGCGTGCCTGCGGGCGCGGCCACGCCCCAGAACACACTGCCCTCGCAACCCGGCACGCCAGCTTCCGCCAGCGTCGGCACATCGGGAAACGCTTTCATGCGCGCTGGGGCGCTGACGCCCAGCGCGCGCACGCGGCCCGCCTTGATAAACGCAGCCGCCGCCGTCGGGTTGTTAAACATCACCGGCACCTGCCCCGCCACCAGCGCCGTCATCGCCGGGCCGCTGCCTTTGTAGGGCACATGTGTCAGATCGGTTTTGCTCGCCAGTTTGAACAATTCCATGATGAGATGCGTGGACGAGCCGTTGCCCGAGGTGGCATACACCAGCGTGCCCGGTTTGGCGCGCGCCGCGTCCACCAACTCTTTCACGCTTTTGTACGGCGAGGCCGCGGGTACCAGCAGCATCGACGGCGAAGTGCCCGCATTGATGACCGGCGTGAAATCTCTCAGTGTGTTGATTTTGATCTCGGGATACAGCGCGTTCAACACCACGAACGGCACCGACACGATCAGCAGCGTATGGCCGTCCGGATTGCCCTTGGCGGCAATCTCGGTGCCGATCACCGTGCCCGCGCCGCCGCGGTTATCCGCCACCGAGCCGGGCGCGAAGCCCTCATTCAAGCCATGCACCAGAAAGCGCGCGAACACATCGTTGCCGCCGCCCGGCGGAAACGGAATCACCACGCGAATACCGCGGCCTTTGGTTGGGAACTCCGCAGCCGGCGACTGCGCGAAGGCCGCGTGCGGGCCTGCAAACAACAGGATGCAGGTCAGTATTTGCCAAGGATATTTCATAAATTTATGTTTAAAAACAAATAGTTATATATATTTATTTCTTCTTGGCCGGTTTGGCGCGAGCCGTCGCTTTGCCCTGCTTGCCGTACCAATCGAGAATCTGCTCGCCGGTCCAGAACAGCACGCCGGGCTTATTACGCAGGCGCTTGAACACTTCTTCAAAATACTTGATGCGATGCGCGACACCGGAGATATACGGATGCACGCCGATGGCCATGATCTTGGCGCGCGTCTTGCCTTCTTCGTAGAGACGATCAAAGTGATCCATCGTGCGCGTAACGAATTCATCGCTGGAATGGTGCTGCACCATCATCATCGGAATATCGTTGCACTCCACGTTATACGGCATCGCCACCACCTTGCCGTGAGTGGTGCGTATGTCGCAGGGTTCATCATCGACGATCCAGTCGGCGATATATTTGATGCCCGCTTCCGCCAGATAATCCGGCGTGTCGTAGGTCT
>JANPOH010000272.1:0-4896 GCA_031427895.1 Betaproteobacteria bacterium | reverse complement strand
TTTAAAGACCCGCGCTTCAAACCGCTCACGGCGGCGGAGTATGAACACATCGTGGTCGAAATTTCGCTGCTGTCCGCGGTCAGCGCGATGACGTTCGCCGATGAAGCCGCCGCGCTGGCGCAGTTGCAACCGCGGGTGCATGGCGTGATCTTCGAGTACGGCCATCATCGCAGCACCTACCTGCCGCAGGTGTGGGACACCTACGCCGACCCGCTGCTGTTCATGGCGACGCTCAAACAAAAAGCCGGGCTACCACCGAATTTCTGGGACGCTGGTGTCAAGCTGCACACCTACACCGTCGTAAAAATCAGCGAGTCGCCGCACGCTCCGGAGGGATGATGAGCACGGACGCCTATCCCGCGCGCTGGTGGCATTTGCTCGACGACGGGCGCATGCAATGCGATCTGTGCCCGCGCGATTGCCGGCTGCACGAGGGCCAGCGCGGCGCGTGCTTCGTGCGCCGGCGCGCGGGCGACGCCATGGTGCTTACCACTTACGGACGCTCATCGGGATTCTGCATCGATCCGGTGGAGAAAAAACCGCTGAACCATTTTTATCCCGGTTCCAGCATCCTCTCGTTCGGCACCGCCGGCTGCAACCTTGGCTGCAAGTTTTGCCAGAACTGGGACATCAGCAAATCACGCGACATGGAGCGGCTGGCCGATCAGGCCTCTCCCGAAGCCATCGCACGGGCGGCGGTAAAGGCGGGCTGCAAAAGTGTCGCCTTCACCTACAACGACCCGGTGATTTTTGCCGAGTACGCGATGGACATCGCCGACGCCTGTCACGCGGCGGGCGTGAACACCGTCGCGGTCACCGCGGGCTACATGCACGCCGCGCCGCGCCGCGAGTTCTTCGCCAAAATGGACGCGGCCAATGTTGATCTGAAAGCCTTCACCAACGAATTTTATTTCAGGCAGTGCGCCGCGCATCTGGCCCCGGTACTCGAAACACTGACGTATCTGCGGCATGAAACCGATGTGTGGTTCGAGATCACCACGCTGCTGATTCCCGGCAAAAACGACTCCGACGAAGAACTCACCGCCGAGTGCCAATGGATCATGCGGGAACTCGGCCCGGACGTGCCGCTGCATTTCACCGCGTTTCACCCCGACTACAAAATGCGCGACGTTGCCGCCACGCCGCCCGGCACACTCACGCGCGCGCGCGACATCGCGTTAAAGGCGGGGCTGCACTACGTCTACACCGGCAATGTGCATGATGCACTTGGCGGCTCCACCTGGTGCCCGGGCTGTAACCGGCGTTTGATCCTGCGCGATTGGTATCGCATCGGCGAATACCGCCTGACGGCGGACGGAACATGCCCGGATTGCGGTACGCGAATGGCCGGGCATTTCGCCGCCGCGCTGGGCAAGCCGTTCGGCCCCAAACGCATCCCCGTGGCGATCCATCGCGCGTAAGCGACCGCAGCCAACCGCAGCCGGTCGGAAAAACCTAACCGCTAACCGCTAACCGTTGACGCGCCCTACTCCACCCGCGCGCCGCTGTCCTGCACCACGCGCGCCCACTTCGCGGCTTCAACCTTCATGAAGTCGTAAAATTTTTTCCGGCGGATCCTGGAACGCGATTTCGTGCCCTGCCACGCGCAGGGCTTTCTGAAACTCGGCATTCTTCAGCACGCGCAGCAGATCGCCGTGCAGACGCAGTTGCAGATCACGCGCCATGCCCTTCGGCCCCGCAATGCCGAACCACGCCACCATTTCGTAGCCGGGCACGCCCGCTTCGGCAATGGTCGGCGTCTCCGGCAGCTCCGGCGAGCGCGTGGCGCCGCTCACGCCCAACGCGCGCAGCTTGCCGCCTTTAATGAATTGCAACATGCCCGCGATGCCGGGAAACCCCACCGTCACCTGCCCCGCCAGTAAATCCGCCGTGGCCGGGCCGCTGCCGCGGTAGGGAACATGCGTCATCTGGATGCCCGCCATCTTGACGAACAAGGCGCCGGTCAAATGCTGCGTGCCGCCGTTGCCCGACGAGGCGTAATCGATTTGACCGGGCTTGGCTTTCGCCAGCGCGATCAATTCCTTGACCGACTTTACGGGCAGCGAAGGATGCACCACCAGCACGTTCGGCGCATTGGTGATCTGCGTGATCGGGGTGTAGTCGTTGAGCGCGTCGTACGGCAGTTTTTTGTACAGCGCGGCACTGACAAAATGCGTGTTGCTAATCATGAACAAGGTATGTCCATCGGGCGGTGCCTTGGCGGCAGCTTCCGCGCCGATTGTTGATCCGGCGCCGGGGCGGTTTTCAATCACCACCTGCTGCTTGAAACCCTCGGCCAAGCGCTGGCCCAGAATGCGGCCCGGCACATCCGCCGCGCCGCCCGCCGAGAACGGAATAATCAGGCGCACAGGGCGTGTGGGGTAAGTTTGTGCCAACGCGCTAAACACCGGCAAGCCGCTGATCGCCGTCAAAAATAAAACGTATCCCTTTGTTTTCATTTGATAATTTCTCATATATATGCACAGCCTGTGTGCCGCCGACGGATGATAACAGACTCCGCTTTTCTATTGCCAATGTCTCTGAAACGCACTCACTGCGGGCAATTTTCGACCAATACATACACGGCACCCGCGCATTTCCTGACCGGCCCGCTCTACTCGCTTTACAAAGACATCGATTTTGTACCATCGCTCACGTTGGTATTCCGTGTGCTGGTGTTTCCGTGTGCTGGTGTTAATGGCGCACAAGGCGCACAAAGGGAAAGCCCCGCCGAAGCGGGGCTTTTTTTGCCCGTTGCGGGCACGCCCCCATGCGTGTCGGGGGCATAAGTGCCGCAGAAGAGCGGCACACTCGGACAACGGCCCAACCCGCGACCGCGTCAGAGAACGTTCGCTCGGCGGTTCTCACCGCCTCGCTCGCTCCGTGGCCGATATCCAGACGATAGCCGGGAATTTCAGCCCGCATCACACCGGCAACCCGGCGCATAAATGATGGCGTTGATGATGACGTTGCGCGTTCTCTATCTGCATTTCTACGCCGTTCACCAGAAAATTCAAGCGTGAATGCATGAGATTTTTGATCTGCATCTAACACAACTCACGCGAATACTTACACGCTATTCACCTGTGTTATGAGCAGAGCAACGCAAGCCGATGAATTGTCGGCCAATCCGTGTCGGCGTCAGTTCAGCTTGTGCGGCGGGATGCCCTGCGCCTGCGGCGGCATGGCGAAATCAGGGTCGATCGCCAGATTGAGATCCCAGTCGCTTTGCGCCACGGCGTCGACCACCAGTTTTGAAATCATGTGCAGCAACGACACATTCACGCCGATATCAATGCCTTGCCCCTGCTCCGGGTGCATGCACAACAACTGCTGCCCTTCGGCATCCAGCTTCGCGGTAATGCGCGTCAACAGCAGCGGCGCCTCGCCCAACGGCAGTTCATTCCTGCCTTCTTCAAACTGCTTGCCGAATTCGCCGGCGCGCACCGCATCCGCGTGCTGAAAGCCCATCATCGTGCGGCGTAATTTTTCATCAAAGTGCGCCGCCGCCGGATCACGCTCCAGCATTTTCAGCAAGATGGCCCACAACAGTTTGACATAGCGCCGCGTCATCCAAAAGCGAAACTCGGCGCGTTCGGAGGTCGACACGCGCAGGAGGATACGATCCTGCACTTTGTCGTAGGCCATCTGAATCTGATGGATATTCATAGGCTGCAAGCATACCGCTCACCCCGCCGGGCGTAAAGCGCTACTGCTGCGCCATCAATGCAATACCGCTTTGTCGAAGGTAAATACCCCGCTTTTGTTCACGTCGACGCGGATCGCATCTTTCGCGGCGAACTTGCCTTCGAGGATCGCCTTGGCCAGCGGATTTTCGAGTTGCGCCTGGATCGCGCGCTTTAGCGGGCGCGCGCCATAGATCGGATCAAAGCCCGCCGCCGCGAGTTCGCGCAACGCCGCGTCGCTGACATCGAGCTTCATATCCATCGACGCCAGACGATGCTCCAGATACGCGAGTTGTATTTTCGCGATGGATGCAATGTGCTTCTCGTCCAGAGCATGAAACACCACGATCTCGTCGATGCGATTGATGAACTCCGGACGAAAATGCGCCTTCACCTCGCCCAGCACCGCGAGTTTTATCACCTGATAATCGTCGCCCTGCATCTGCTGGATCATGTGCGAGCCCATGTTCGACGTCATCACGATCACCGTGTTTTTGAAATCCACGGTGCGCCCCTGACCGTCGGTCAGGCGCCCGTCGTCGAGCACTTGCAGCAGCACGTTAAAGACATCCGGGTGCGCCTTTTCGATTTCATCGAACAGGATCACCGAGTACGGCTTGCGGCGCACGGCCTCGGTCAGATAACCGCCTTCTTCGTAGCCGACGTAGCCCGGCGGCGCGCCGATCAACCGCGCGACCGAATGCTTTTCCATGAATTCCGACATGTCGATGCGGATCAGATGATCTTCGGCATCGAACAAAAACGCCGCCAGCGTTTTGCACAGCTCTGTCTTGCCCACGCCGGTGGGGCCGAGAAACAAAAACGAACCATAGGGGCGTTTCGGATCGCCCAGCCCGGCGCGCGAGCGGCGGATGGCGTCCGCCACCAGGCGCACGGCTTCGTCCTGCCCCACCACGCGCGAATGCAGACGCTCTTCCATTTTGAGCAGTTTTTCGCGCTCGCCCTGCATCATGCGCGACACCGGGATGCCCGTCGCGCGAGACACCACCTCGGCGATTTCTTCGGTGCCCACCTGCGTGCGCAGCAGCTTGTGTTTGACTTCGCCTGAGCTTGCCTTCTCCGCCTGCTTCAGTTGCGCTTCAAGCTGCGGCAGCTTGCCGTATTGCAACTCGGCCACTTTATCGAGCTTGCCTTCGCGTTGCAGCTTTACGATGTCGGCGCGTGCGCGTTCGATTTCCTCTTTGACATG
>JANPOH010000271.1:0-5479 GCA_031427895.1 Betaproteobacteria bacterium | reverse complement strand
ATACCAGCAGCGATACTTCGCCGATCCAGCGGTGGAGACGGCGTGGGAGCGGTACAACGACGACTTCAAGGCGCAATCCAACTTCGTCGGCAACGCGGCGAATCCGTTCGGCGATGCCGATGCCCATGGTGGTGAGTTTTTTGAGGATGTAAAAATCCTCGTGACCGGCGATGAGTTTTTCGGGCAGATCATACGGCTGCGCCATGAACCACCAGTGATAGGAATTCACCGCCCATTGCAGATTGATGTGGGTGAGGATGTGATGCGTGGGCAGCACATCAAAGCTGGCGAGTTTTTTGACCTTGTCCGGGTGATCGAGCGCCATGCGTATCGCCGTGCGCCCGCCGCGATCATGGCCCGCGACGCAAAATTCATCGAAGCCCAAGTGCCGCATCACCTCCACTTGATCCTGCGCCATGCGGCGGAATGAATAATTCATGTGATCGGGCGTGCCGCGCGGCTTGCTGCTGTCGCCGTAACCGCGTAGATCGGCGCACACCACCGTAAAGAATTGCGCCAGCCGCGGCGCCACCAAGTGCCAATGCACATGCGTGAGCGGATTGCCATGCAGCAGCAGGATTGGCGGGCCGTTACCCCCGTGGCGCAAATTGATTTTTACCTGCGGGTCGCTGGTTTGAATTTGTGTTTGCTGGAAGCCGTCGAACATTGGAATTCCTTAATATCGCTTTGCCGCCGAAGATAGCGAGAGATAAAAAACTCAAGAACCCCGTCATTCCGGCGCAGGCCGGAATCCCGTGCACAGGCTCATGCGCGGCATGCTGAACCATGATCCTGCGGATCGGATTACAACATGGCAACCTGGAATCCGGCCTACGCCGGAATGACGGTATCACCTACGTGTATATCACCACCTGCCTTCGAGAGCAGGCCCACGCCGAACGTCGGCTGTTTCTGTTTAAACGCCCGCACCAGCGTCTGCATCACGGCAAGATCACGCTCGCCGGTCAACGGATTTGCGTGGGTGGCCAGACAACGCACCTTGGGCACGACGGTTTCAAACTCGACACCACCCACGTGCAGCTTGCGGCCCGCCCACGCTTGTTCTTCCCACGCGGCGATGCCTTCAATCACGATGTTGTGACGAAAGCGCGCCTCGTCAAGATTTGCGTCACCCAGCGCCGCCCCCGCGGACGCAAGACTCGCTCGGCTGTGCAGCGTGACCTGCCCTGCTTCGTTGTCCTGATAACGCGGCGTGGCGCCGTCCCCCGCCAGCTTCAACGGCAGCCGCGTGGGTTGGCCAGCTAGCGGATTTTCATCGAGCGACAAAACGTAACCGGTAATGGCATCGACCAGGCGCTGGCGGCCCGCTTCGTCAAGCGTGTCATCGGCCAGCACCTGATTTTGAAATGCGATGCGTAGCCGCTGCCGTTGATCGTCAAACTGAACCGTCAACCGCGCCAGCGCCGGTGTATTCGCCAGCACCACGCCGTGGTATTTGCGGCACCACGCGGTGTCGGCCACCGGTGCATCATTGAAACGAAAATTAAGTACCCGGTCGCCCGCCACGCGCCCGCCGGGCAACACGGTGATGCGCTCGCAACGCTCCGGCGTGAACCCCTTTACCGGATAGCGATAAAGCGCCGTGACCCTGGCGGCGGCAAGCATTACAACACCCTACGCCAGCATGGTTTTTAACTTCGCGACCGCGCTGTCGGGCGTGGTGAGTATCCGCGTACGGGTGCGCGCGGCGGCGAGTTTCAGCACCGGCGCCATCGAGAACTGCGCGAACGCGATAATGTCGCACTGCTGTTTGGCCGCAAGTTCAACGATCAGGCGGTTGTGCTCGTCCGGGTTGTTGCTCTGCAACGCGGCGAGCGCGCCTTCGACCAGATGCGTTGCAAGCTTCACATGGGTGCCCGCCGTTTTCGCCATGTCGTTGATCTCCGTCACCATCGACGGTATCGACGGCGGAAACGTCGCCAGCAAACTCACGCTGCAATCCTTGGCGACGAGCTGCTCGTACATCGCCTCGTTGGGTTTTAATACGGGGATTTTCAACTGGCGGCGGCATTCTTCAATCGCCGGGCCGAAGGCTGAACACGCAAACAAAATCGCATCGGCGCCGGCCTTCACGCAGTACTCGCCAATATGCACAAAGCGCCCGATCATCGCGTCGGTCAAGCGGCCATCGGCGGCAAGGTCGGGCATGAAGGCATCTTCGAGCAAGTTAGCGAGCCGCGCTTCGGGCCACGCCGCGCGAAAACTCGTGACAACGGGCGCGATAGAAACCTCGGCGGCATGAACCAGGTAAATTTTGGGTGCGTTTTTCATAAGTGTTTCCAGGGGAAAAAATTCCCCGCGAGCCCATCGCAGGGAATGATCGTAACTATTTGTTTTTAAATAAAAATATATTAAGGCTACTTTGTCACATCGCCCATGCAAAGATATTTTACTTCAAGAAATTCTTCGATGCCGTATTTGGAACCCTCGCGCCCGATGCCGGATTCCTTCACGCCGCCAAACGGCGCAATCTCGGTGGAAATAATGCCGACGTTGATGCCGACAATACCCGCCTCCAGCCCCTCGGCCACACGCCAGATGCGCCCGATATCGCGGCTGTAGAAATACGCCGCCAAGCCGAATTCCGTATCGTTGGCGCGCTCCAGCAACTCGGCTTCCGTCTTGAAGTGATACAGCGGCGCCACCGGGCCGAAGGTTTCTTCGTGCGTGATTTTCATGTTGGCTGTCACATCCGCCAGCACCGTCGGCTCGAAAAACTGCCCGCCCTTGGCGTGACGCTTGCCCCCGGTGACCACGCGCGCGCCCTTGCTCAATGCGTCAGCGATGTGTTCTTCAACTTTCAACACCGCGTTTTTGTCGATCAACGGGCCTTGCATCATGCCGGCTTCCATGCCATTGCCCACCGGCATCGCCGCCACTTTCGCCGCAAGCTTGGCGGCGAATTGATCGTAGACGCCGTCCTGCACAAAAATGCGGTTCGCGCAGACGCAGGTTTGTCCGGTGTTGCGAAACTTCGAGGCCATCGCGCCCTCGACCGCGGAATCGATATCCGCGTCGTCGAACACGATAAACGGCGCATTGCCGCCAAGTTCGAGCGAGACTTTTTTCACCGTACCGGCGCATTGCGCCATCAGCAGCTTGCCGATTTCCGTCGAGCCGGTGAAGGTGAATTTACGCACCAGCGGATGCGTGGTGAGTTCCTTGCCTACCGGGCCGGCGGAACCGGTAATCACCGAAATCACGCCTTTGGGTATGCCCGCGCGCTCGGCCAGCTCGCACAACGCCAGCGCCGAAAATGGCGTCTGCGAGGCAGGCTTAATCACCATGGTGCAGCCGGCGGCCAGCGCCGGGCCGGCCTTGCGCGTAATCATCGCGTTGGGGAAATTCCACGGCGTCACCGCCGCGCATACGCCGATCGGCTGCTTGATAACCACGATGCGCTTGTCCGGTGCCTGCGCCGGAATCACATCGCCATACACGCGCTTGGCTTCCTCGGAAAACCATTCGATGAACGATGCGCCATAGCCGATTTCCCCGCGCGATTCGGCGAGCGGCTTGCCTTGCTCCAGCGTCATCAGCACCGCGAGGTCTTCGGTGTTGGCAACCATCAGATCGAACCATTTACGCAGCGCCGCCGCGCGCTCTTTGGCGGTTTTTGCACGCCACAATTTGAACGCTTCGTGCGCGGTTTCAATCGCACGCCGGGTTTCAGCCGCGCCCATTTTCGGCACCGTGCCCACCAGCGAGCCATCCGCCGGGTTGTATACCGTCAACGTGGACTTATCATCGGCATCCACCCACGCGCCGTTGATGTAGCACTGCTGCCGGAACAGGCTCATGTCTTTCAATTGAACGGTTGATTTCACTTTATCCAGCATGATGGAGGCCTCGATGAGAACGCGGAAAGAAAGGCGCTGCGGAAAAGGGTTGCCGGCGAGCGCGAGGTTGGACGGACTGTGCATTTTACCAAATACGCAGCAAGCGCGCCTCATATTTACAATAAATTACTTTAAAATCAAATAGTTACAAAGATACCCTGCACGCTTACGATGACAGGTCAACACCGTTCAAGCGGGTTGGTAAAAAACCGACAGGTGCATCCCGCATGACGCACAACTGGCAATACTGCCTTTCTAGCCGCAGTGCCTGTTGCTATAATGGTAAACAATAAATAGCTAATTGCTAAACTAGAAAAAAGGTGTTTTGCCTCATGCCCACTTTGCCCCGCCGCATCAAAACAGTACTGCTCGGCGTGCTGGTATTGCTGTCGCTATCGTTTTTGGGCGGCTGTGCAACCACCAATCCGCGCGATCCGCTCGAGCCCATGAACCGGGCGATTTACAGTTTTAACGACGGCGTGGACACTGCCATTTTCAAGCCCATCGCCGAGGGCTACCGCGCCGTGCTGCCCACCTTCGCGCGCACCGGCATCAGCAATTTTTTCTCCAATATCAACGATGTGTTGATCGCGCTCAACAATTTGTTGCAGGGCAAGATCGTCAACGCGGTTTCCGACTTGGGGCGCGTGGTGGTCAACACCACCATCGGGGTGCTCGGCCTCATGGACGTCGCCACTGACTTCGGCCTCGAAAAACATAACGAAGATTTCGGCCAGACACTAGGCTACTGGGGCGTCGGCGATGGCCCCTATCTCATGTTGCCCCTGCTCGGCCCCAGCAACGTGCGTGACGGCGCAAGCCGGTTCGTCGATTACAAAACCGATCCAGTGACCTACATCAAATCAATGCGCGCACGCAATGTCACATGGGGCGTACGCATGCTCAGCCAGCGCGCTGACTTGCTCGACACCACTAAAATCCTCGATGCCGCCGCGCTTGACCGCTATGAATTCCTGCGCGATGCGTATCTGCAGCGCCGCCGCAATCTCGTGCATGATGGCTCACCCCCGCCCGACACCGACGACGGCGAGATCAAAATAAAACCGCGCACCGATGCCGGCCCATTCCGTTACACCGGGGAAATCGGCGGCACCCCGTGGAACAAAATTAACTCCGCCCGCGCCGGCAACTGGACCCCCGCGCGTGAAGCCGCGGCCAATGCCGCAGCCGCCCCCCAGCCCGCGCCATCGCAACGCATAGTCCGCGTCTGGATGCCGCAACAAACCGCGCAATAGTTTAATTAATATCTTCGGTCAGAACGGGGTGCCAAAGTAATTTGGCGCCCCTTTTTTTCAGCGTAAGCGATATCAAAAACGGAGCAGCATGCCGAAGCCAGACAGACGGCTTGATCTGCGGCGCGCCTTATATAGTATTGACAGGGCAAGGCGTGGCGATGCTGCCTCTGGCGTTCATCATCAAGCGCGCGATCACACGGGTCAACAAAGCAGCAAAGGGATCATGAAGCAGCAAAGAGGCACCTGTTCGACTTCGGCACCTTGGGCTTCACCTTGGGCTTCACCTTGGGTTTCACCTTGGGTTTCACGCCGTACCGTGGAAATCAGATGCCCCGCTTTTTAATCCGTTAAATCCTCAATACC
>JANPOH010000270.1:0-6243 GCA_031427895.1 Betaproteobacteria bacterium | reverse complement strand
GTGCCCGAAGGCCCGCCGTTCGTCACCGGCGCGCAGATTGGCGACAGCGGTACGGGTTTGCATCTGGCGATTGGCTTGCTGGCGGCGCTGCATCAGGCCAACCGCACGGGTCAGGGACAGTATGTCGAAGTGGCAATGATGGATGGCGTGATGAATCTGTGCCGCGTGAAGTGGCGCGATCACCAGCGGCTGACGCGGCAGTCGTTGAGCGAATATTCCGTGCCTACGCAGCAGGGCATGGGTGACGTGCCGCGCGCGGGCAATGATTCCGGCGGCGGGCAGTTGGGCAATGCGATTCATTGCAAGCCGGGTGGCCCGAATGACTACATCTATGTGGTGGTGCAGGAGGCGGTGTGGGATGGCTTGGCCAAACGCATCGGGCCAGCTATCGGCATGCCGGATCTGGCCAGCGATGCACGCTTTGCCAAGATAGCCGATCGCCGCAAGAACCAGGATGAAATCTGGGCTGCGCTGACAAAATTCGCCGCCAACTACACCAAGCGCGAATTCATGGCGATATTGAACCCGCTGAATGTCCCGTGCGGGCCGATCATGTCCACCGAGGACCTCGCCACCGATGAGCACGTACGTGGCCGCGAAATGTATGTCGAGCTCGATCACCCGCAACGCGGCAAGTGGTGGAACGTCGGCATGCCGATCAAGCTGTCGGCGTCACCCGCGGTCATCAAGCGCTCGCCGACGCTGGGCGAACATACGGATGAAATTCTGAAAGACGTATTGGGTTACGCGGACGACAAAATTACATCCATGAAAGGCGCGGGCGCGTTTTCGTTGCCGCCAAAGAAATAATCCCTGCGCGCACCGAATTTATATAAGTATATGATTATAAAGGAATTTTTATGAAAATCGCCATTATTGGGCAGCAGGATTTTGGTAAAGCCGTGCTGGATGCCTTTCTCGCGCGTGGTGACGAGGTTGCCGGCGTGTTCTGCGCGCCTGAGAAGCCCGGTGCCAAAGCCGACCCGGTGCGTGCGGCTGCCGAAGAAAAAAAACTCAAGGTGTTCCAGTTCAAATCACTGCGCGAACAAGACGCGCACGATGCGTTGAAAAGCCTGAACGTGGATATCGGCATCATGGCATACGTGTTGCAATTTGCGCCGGATACCTTTGTGCATTTGCCGCGCCTGGGTACGATTCAGTATCACCCGTCGCTGCTGCCGAAATATCGCGGGCCGTCGTCTATCAACTGGCCAATCATGCGCGGCGATACCAAAACGGGTTTGACGATTTTCCGCCCGAATGAAGGTCTGGACGAAGGCCCGGTGATACTGCAGAAAGAATGTGTGGTCGGCCCCGACGACACCTTGGGCGATGCCTACTTTAACCATCTGTTTCCGCTGGGCGTCAAAGCCATGCTGGAGGCGGCCGATCTGGTGTTTGCCGGCAAACATACCGAGACTGTGCAGGACGAATCAAAGGCGAGCTACGAAGGCTGGTGCCGCGCGGGCGAATCACGTATTCACTGGGCGAACCACGTTGATTTTGTTTACAACGTGATTCGTGGCTGCAATCCCGCGCCCGGCGCGTGGACCATGCTTAACGGCAAGAAAGTGCAGATTTTTGATGCACGCAAACATCTTTTTCGCCGATTTGCCGATGTGGCTGGAAAAATCGGCGAGGTGTCGGCGGTAAGTGATCAGAGCTTCCGCGTCACGGCGCAGGGCGGCACCATAGAAGTGCTTCGCGTACGCGGCGAAGATGGCAAAAAAGTCTCCGGCGGCGATTTTGCCAAAGCCCATGAACTTGCCAATGGCGTTATTCTTGATGCCTGAGTCGGGTCAACCGCCTCTGCATTCTAATCGCGCACGCTTGCACGAAGGCCACCCAAGCGGTGGCTTTTTCATTTTGCAGATTAAATATAACTAATTGTTTTTAAACGAAAATTTGTATAAATATTCATGGGCGGCATAGTGCCGCATTGTTGCTTTCAGTGCGCGCGGAGCGGGTGGATGCGGTATCTAAGCTACACTAAAGGGCGTGTTTGTGAGTGATCGAGGCAAAAAGCGTAGCTTTTATTTCGGGATATCGTAAAATGAATCAGTGGGTTGCGTAAAACCATTCACAATTAACATAACCCTTTTTATTCTGCAATTTTGTCAATGTTGCACAATAGCACCTCGCCCTGTGGGTGGATTGATGCCGGGTTTCGGGTACGGTTAGTAGACTGACAGACCAGCGCATATGCGCGATGCGGAAAATTCGATGGCGAATGAAAACAATCGATTAGACATGGTCGCGGCCACGGATGTGGGCAAGGTCAGAACTCATAATGAGGATAGCATTTCCGCCGACCCCGATATTGGCGTGGCGACGTTGGCCGACGGCATGGGCGGCTACAATGCCGGAGAGGTAGCCAGTGGAATCGCGGTAGCGATGGTTCCTGCGGAAATACGGAAACTCCAGGCGGGCGGCGTGCTGGAGCAGGCGTCCGACAGTGAGATCGAAAGCCGCGTTGGCGATCTGGCGAGCAAGGTGAACCTTGCCATTTACAACGCGGCGCAGAAAGAATCGCAGTATGCCGGCATGGGCACCACGCTGGTGGTCGCCTGCTGGCACCGAAATAAGGTAACAGTCGGACATCTGGGCGATTCACGCATGTATCGCCTGCGCGCCGACGGCATAGAGCCGCTCACGCGGGATCACTCCTGGATACAGGAGCAAATGGATACGGGCTTGTTAACGGCGGAGCAGGCACGAACTTCAAAAAAGAAAAATCTAATCACACGTGCCTGCGGCATCGATCCCAACGTGATCCCCGAAGTGCATACGCATGACGCCGAGCAGGGAGACATTTTTTTGCTGTGCTCGGACGGTCTTTACGGCATGGTGCCGGACGAAGAGATTTGCCTTACGGTGTCCTCGCTCAAATCGAACCTGACGCTGGCGGCACAGCAACTGATACAGCAGGCTAATGACAATGGCGGACGTGACAATATCTCGGTGATATTGGTTCATGTACTGCGAGGTCATGAGGAAAAGTCGGGATTTTTCGCTAAGTTGAAATCCTGGTTCAAATAAAGTTTGAGGAAATAGTCATGGCGAAGGTGATACTCAGTCTTGAGGGTTCGGTGATTCGGGAGATTCCGCTCGATAAAGAGCGCGTTACCATCGGGCGCAGGCCGCATAACGACATACAGATTGAAAATCTGGCGGTGAGCAGCGAGCATGCGCGTATCGTGACCATTCTTAATGATTCATTTCTGGAAGACTTGGGGTCCACCAACGGCACGCTAGTCAACGGCAATCCGGTCAAGAAACATATTTTGCAGAGCAATGACGTGATCGAGATCGGCAAGTACAAGCTGAAATTCGTCGCTGAAGCCGGCGCTGCCGTTTCGTCCCAGGCCGCTGTAGAGGATTTCGAGCGCACCATGGTGTTGCGGCCGCCTTCGGCGGCAGCGCGTCCGGCGCCGCCTCCGGCGGCGGAGAGCAAGCCCGCGCCGGTGTCGGGTTCCACGGTCAATCTTCCGCCAGCCCAGCCGGCTGCCGCCCCGGCTGCCGCCGCCCCGGCTGCAGTCGCCGCCTCCGCTCCGGCGGCAGTCGCCTCCGCCGCCCCGGCGACAGTCGCTGCCGCCTCCGCCGCTGCTTCAGCGGCAGCTCCGCAGGCGTACATTCAAATCATGAGCGGCCCCGGCGTCGGCAAGGAGGCGCCATTAACAAAGAGTCTAACCACGCTCGGCAAGCCTGGGGTTCAAGTGGCGGTGATTACCAAGCGTCCGCAAGGCTATTTCATCACGCATGTGGAAGGCGCCAGTTTTCCCGTGCTGAATGGACGCACGCTGGACAATCAGGCACAGGCGCTGAATGACCACGACTTGATTGAAATTGCCAGCGTCAAGATGGAGTTTTTCTTCAAGTAGTGACGACCGCCGGCGACAGGCCGGCAGCGGTAGCTCAGGGCTGGTGGCTGCGGGCGCAGTAGCAGGGGGAGGCATGCCTGTTCGAGTCTTTGGCTGTATCAGCCAGAAATCCACGGCGAAAGAGGCCGATTGTGCTGAAAAACTGGCTCGGCGACTACCGCAAGAACTATCGACGAGTCCTGCTTGGATTATTCGTGGTCGGTCTGGTTTTCCTGCACGATGTCAGCAACCCGCAAGTTTTCCCCACCGATGAGCCTGGATTCAGAATACCGCTGCTGACCAAGCTCGAATCTCTGGTGTATGACACACGCCTGCAACTGGGCATGCCGAATACCGTGCATCCCGGCGTGGTGATTCTAGATATCGACGAAAAAAGTCTGCAGGAACGCGAAAAGGGAGGCGAAGGGCACTGGCCGTGGCCGCGCGACCGAATCGGCGTGTTGCTTGATAAACTCTTCGACAAATATCAAATCGAAGTGCTTGGATTCGATATCGTATTCGCGGAACGCGATGCCGCTTCCGGTCGCCGAGTTCTTGAGCGGTTGGCGCAACAAGAACTGAAGGAGGTGCCGCAGTTCCTGGCCGCCTTTGACAAGATCAAGGGAGACCTCGATAACGATGAAGTTTTTGCGCGCAAGTTGCATGGCCGCAAGGTGGTCATGGGCATGCTGTTCTCGAACGATGATCCGCCGATCATCAAGGGCGCGCTGCCTGCGGCGGTAAGCTTTGGCGGCGCATTGGGCGATCGCAAGCTCGCCGTGCCGCGCAACCAAGCGTATACCGCGAACCTGGCCGAGCTGCAAAATAACGCGGCAGGCGGCGGACATTTCAATCCGCTCGGCGATGCCGACGGCGTGATTCGCAGGGTGGCGATGTTTCAGGAGCACAACGGCGCCTACTACGAAGCGTTGTCGCTCGCCGTGTTGCGCCTGTATATGGGCTCGCCCCCGATCAAGCTGGACATGGTGAATGATCCATCCGCGCAGTATGCCGAGGTGGACAATCTGCTGGTGGGCGACCTGAAAATCCCGGTAGGCTACCGCGTCTCCACCCTGATCCCGTACCGCGGCGGCCAGCGCAGCTTCAAGTACATTCCCATTGTGGACGTGCTGAACGATCGCGTCGATGTGGCGGATCTCAAGGGAAAAATTGTCATTGTGGGAACCACCGCGCCGGGCCTGAAGGACTTGCGCGTGGTGCCGTTTGACGGCAGTTATCCGGGTGTTGAAATTCACGCAAACCTGATTGCAGGCGCGTTGGACGGAACCATAAAGCAAATGCCCGAATATGCGTTGGGGTTGCAACTGCTGATTATCTTTCTGGTTGGTCTTGCGCTTGCGCTGACACTGCCGCGGTTAAACATCATGGGCTCCACGGTGCTGGCGTTTGCGTCGCTGGCGGTGGTGGTTGGTACGAACATGGCGCTGTATCAGTACGGAAATTTTGTCTTGCCGCTTGCGTCCAGCGTTCTGATGATCCTGGTGTTGTACGGCACGGACACGATCTGGGGATACTTTTCCGAAGCGCGGCACAAAAAGCAGATCGAGGGTTTTTTTGGTCAATACGTGCCGCCGGAAATTGTCGATGAGTTGGCGAAAAATCCGGATACCGCGCTATTCGAACCGAATTCGCTCGAATGCACGGTGCTGTTCACCGATGTGCGGGGCTTTACCACGATTTCGGAAGGGCTGGATCCCAAGGCGCTGTCCGAGTTGATGAATGAGTTTTTGACGCCGCTCACGCGCGTGATCCATGCACACAAGGGCACGATCGACAAATACATGGGCGATTGCATCATGGCGTTTTGGGGCGCGCCGCTCGCCAATCCCGCGCACGCGCATGCGGGCATCATCGCCGCGCTGGAAATGCACAAGACCCTGACTGATCTCCAGCCGCATTTTCGCGCCAAAAACTGGCCGGAAATCAAAATCGGCATCGGCTTGAATACCGGGCGCATGAGCGTGGGCAACATGGGTTCGGCTTTGCGGCTGGCCTACACGGTGATGGGAGACGCGGTGAATCTCGCTTCGCGCCTGGAAGGCATTACAAAGGAATACGGCGCTGCTATCATAGTCGGCGAGGAAACCATGAAGGCGGCGCCCGATATCGTGTTTCGCGAACTTGACCGGGTGCGTGTCAAGGGTAAGGAAAATGCGGTATCGATATTTCAGCCGATCGGCCTTCGTAGCGAAATCGGACAAGGCACGCTGCGGCGGCTGGCGCTGTTTGAAGCGGCCTTGAAGACGTATCGTAATCAGGACTGCGCGTTTTCGATCGACTTCTTGGTCACGATGTCGCGTGGCTTCAGGTCCATCTTTACCGCTTCGACCAGTGCGCGCGCGGCCGCTCGCGTGTGTTCGAC
>JANPOH010000269.1:0-10177 GCA_031427895.1 Betaproteobacteria bacterium | reverse complement strand
GACGCCGACACCGCCCACGGTGCCAGCGACAACGCGGCCAGCGACAGGGCGGCCAAGAGCAGCAAGTACGGCTGCGCGCTCAATCCGGCAGCCGTGGCCTCAACCGCCAGCGAGCCCAGTATCAGCACCGGCGCATACAGCGGCAGCACCAGCAACGCCAGCAGCACGCCGCCGCCGCGCAAACCCAATGTCAGCGCCGCGCCAATCGCGCCGATCAAACTTAAACTCGGCGTACCGAGCGCGAGCGCCAGCGCCAGCACCGCCAGCGCGTCGGCGGGCAAGCCGAACTGCAAGCCGAGCAGCGGCGCGATCAGCACCAGCGGCAGATTCGCCGCGATCCAGTGCGCGATCACCTTGGCGATCACAATCACCGACAGCGGCGTGGCGGAAAGCAGCATTTGCTCCAGCGTGCCATCGGCGTAATCGCTGGCAAACAAGCGCGACAGCGCCAGCAGCGCCGCCAGCAGCGCCGCCACCCAAACGACACCGGGACCGATGGCGAGCAGCAGTTTAGGCTCCGGCCCGATGCCCAGCGGAAACAGGCTGGCGACAATGACAAAAAATATCATCGAGGTGAATACATCGGTGCGCCGCCGCCACGCCAGCGTGAGATCGCGCGCGATCACGGCACGTATCACGCTCAACATGTTGCCTCCGCCAAGACAGACACGACGTCCAGATCCACGCGCTGCGTGATGCGCGCGCTGATCGCCGCATCCTGATGCGTGGTGAAAATCACGCTGCCGCCGCCATCGATATAGGCAAGGATCAATTTTTCGAGATGCGCGACCGCCGCCACGTCCAGCGCGGAAAACGGCTCGTCGAGTATCCACAAGGACGCGCTCGCGCTCAGTGACAAGCGCGCCAATGCGGAACGGCGCTTTTGTCCTTGCGACAGCGAGCGCACCGGCAAGTGCGAACAGGCCGCGAGGCCGAATGCGTTTAGTGCCTCGCGCGCCTCTGCTTCGCTTGCGGGCCGGTCCGCAAGCACGCACGCCATCTGCAAGTTCTCCACCGCCGACAGGTCATCCTTCAGCGCGTTGGCGTGCCCCAGGTAAACGATCTCGCGCCAGTACGCCTCGCGCAGCGCACGTATCGGCTCGCCGCGCCAACTCACCGCGCCTGCTTCCGCGGCGCCCAACCCGCATAAAATCCGCAGCAAACTGGTCTTGCCGCTGCCGTTCGCGCCCGCGACGTGCAGCAGCCCGCCCGCTTCGAGTTTGAACGACACGTTGCGAAACAGCGTGCGCTCGCCGCGGGTGCAGGTGAGGTTGCTTACGGCTAGCATGGCGTCACACAGTGTACGCAGAAACGCGCTGCCGGGATATGCATCGTCTGGCTGTTCTCACTGCTCATGGTTTAACGCCGCCAGTAGCAGGGACAACGGTATCGCCTCGATGTCGGCGGCGATGCGATAGCGCTCCGTTCCCGGATAGACCACGAATTTGCGCGCCGGATTAAGCGTGGCGCACGCCGAATGAAAACCGCGCTCCAGCTTGGGAGTGACGCTGCGTTTCACTTCGATCGCCCACAGGCTGCCATCGGGCCACGCCAGCAGCAGATCAATTTCCGCGCCGCCGCTGGTGCGGTAATAATAGCTTTGCACCTGCTCCGGCAGGCAGGCCAGCAGATTTTCAATGACGAAACATTCCCAGCTTTGCCCCACCACGGGATGCGACAGCAGCGCTTCCTTGTCGGCAATGTTCAATAACGCATGAACCAGCCCGCTATCGCGCACATACACCTTGGGTGTTTTCATCAGGCGCTTGCCGATGTTGGCGTGCCAGGGCATTAAGCGGCGCACCAACAGCAAATCCACCAGCAAGTCGAGATAGCTCGCGGCGGTTTTGACATCCACGCCCAGATTGCGGGCGAACTGCGCGGTATTGAGCATGCCGCCCTGATGATGCGCCAGCATGCCCCAGAAACGGCGCAAGGTTTCAGCCGCGATGCGCGGGCCGAATTGCGGGATGTCCCGCTCCAGATACGTGCGGATAAAATCCTGCCGCCAGCGCAGACTACGCGCCGCGCTCGATGCCAGCAAACTTTGCGGAAATCCGCCGCGCACCCACAGGGTATCCATTGCCACGGACTGCGTTTCCAGCACGTGTAACGGCGTCAATTCCAGATACGCAACGCGCCCCGCCAACGTCTCGCCCGATTGCTTGAGCAGATCAAGTGATGCAGAACCCAGCAACAAATACTGCCCGCTGCTACGTCCGGCGCGCCGCCCCTGATCGATCAGCCCGCGCAACACCGGAAACAATCCCGGCGCGCGGTGTACCTCGTCAAGAATAACCAACTTGTCCTGATGGTCGGCGAGATAGAGCTCCGGTTGCGCCAGTTTGGCGCGATCCTGTTCGGATTCAAGATCGAGATAAAGCGCGCCCCGCGCTTCGCCAACCGCCAAGGCCAGCGTCGTTTTACCCACCTGGCGCGGGCCCAACAACACCACGGCGGGAGCATGCGCCAGCGCGTCGGCAAGCCGGTTAGATAAAAGCCGCGCAAACATGCGTGTAATTATGGAATGTTATTCCATTAATTACAAGGATAATATGTGATTTAAATGAGGTATGCACTACGGAGAATTAATGTAATTATATGATTTAATGTTATTTTTTATATATTACCATTCATGCTGGCTTTTCAGCAGCCAAACGTGGCGCACTTGGATTGTGAATCCACCAAAGACCTTCACTCGGCGCGCGAACATCGCTGGCGAAATACGCAGCCGTTGTCATCACCCGCGCTCAAATCGCCGATACTGAATCGCTTCGGCGATATGCGCGGCGCCGACCGTCGCCACGCCCGCCAGATCGGCAATAGTGCGCGCCACCTTCAAGATGCGGTGATAGGCGCGCGCCGATAGCCCCATGCGGCTGATCGCCTGCTTCAACAGCGTTTCGCCTTTGTCGTCGGGCGTGCAGTGTTTGTCGATGTCGCGCGTGGTGAGCAGGTGATTGGGCTTTTGCTGCCGCGCGAGCGCGCGTTCGCGCGCGGCGGTCGCTCTTGCACGCACGGCGGCCGAGGTGTCGCCGGCGCCTTGCCCCTGCCGCGTCATGTCTTCCTGCGGCAGTGCGGGCACTTCAATTTGCAGATCAATGCGATCGAGCAGCGGCCCGGAAATACGCGAGCGGTAGCGCGCCACCTGATCCGGCGTGCAGCGGCATTTGCCGTTGGGGTGTCCGAGATAGCCGCAGGGGCAGGGGTTCATTGCCGTGACGAGTTGAAATTGCGCGGGGAACTCCGCCTGCCGCGCGGCGCGCGAGATGACGATGCGCCCGGATTCGAGCGGCTCGCGCAACACTTCCAGCACGCTACGCTGGAACTCGGGCAGTTCATCGAGAAACAACACACCGTGCATCGCCATCGAAATTTCGCCCGGACGCGGGTTGCTGCCGCCGCCCACCAGCGCCACGCCCGATGCGGTGTGATGCGGCGCGCGGTAGGGGCGCTGCTTCCATTTCGTCACATCGAAGCCCGCCGTGCCGAGTGACTGCATGGCCGCCGATTCGAGCGCCTCCTGCTGCGTCATCGGCGGCAGGATGCCCGGCAAACGCGAAGCCAGCATGGTCTTGCCCGTGCCGGGCGGCCCCACCATCAGCAGGCTGTGGCCGCCCGCCGCTGCGATTTCGAGCGCGCGTTTGGCATGCGCCTGGCCTTTCACATCCAGCAAATCGGCGTAGGCAATTTCGGTGGTGACGGGCGCGCTCTGATACGGCGTGAGTTTTTCCTGCCCGTGCAAATGCGCGCACACGGCGAGCAACGACGGCGCGGCATACACCGTGGCGTTTTCGACGAGCGCGGCTTCGGCGGCATTTTCCACCGGCAGCATGAAGGCGCGGCCATCGTTCAGCGCGCCCAGCGTCATCGCCAGCGCGCCGCGCACCGGACGCAGCGCGCCGGTGAGCGCGAGTTCACCGGCGAATTCGTAGTCGTTCAGTTTGTCGGCGGGGATCTGCCCCGACGCCGCGAGGATGCCCAGCGCAATCGGCAAATCGAGCCGGCCCGATTCCTTGGGCAGATCAGCGGGCGCGAGATTCACCGTGATGCGCCGCATGGGGAATTCAAAGCGCGCGTTCTGCAACGCCGCGCGCACGCGATCCTTCGATTCTTTTACCTCGGCTTCGGGCAGGCCGACGATGGTGAAACTCGGCAAGCCGTTTGCCAGATGCACTTCAACATCCACCGGCGGCGCGGCGACGCCCGCGAGCGCGCGGCTGTGGAGAACGGCTAGAGACATGGGGGGTTGGTTACTCTACGGAGGAATCGCGCAGAGTCTAACGCACGACTACACGTAGCGGTGTACGGCGCGCGATGGGTGTCGCGGCGCGTTCGTCACCCCATCAATGAATGCCGCAGGTAATTTTCAGTCGAGCTTGATGCCCAGGCGCCTGCCGATCGCGCCCCATTTGTCCGCGTCGGCCTGAATGATTTTTGCGAACTCGTCCGGCGTGTTGCCGACAACCTCGACACCCTGCGAGGCGTAGTTCTGCCGCACGTCCGGCAGATTGGCGGCTGCGACGATTTCTTTGTGCAGCCGCTCAAGAATGGGCCGTGGCACTTTGCGTGGCGCCAGATAGCCCCACCAAAAGCTCGCCTCGAAACCGGGCACGCCGGATTCGGCTACCGTCGGAATTTCGGATACGGCGGCCAGTCGCTTCGCACCGCCATGCGCCACGAAGCGCAGCCGCCCCGCCAGCCAATGCGGCCTCGCCGAAACGATGTTGGTAAACGTGAACTGCACCTCGTTGCCCAGCATCGCGGTCACCACCTGCCCCGCGCCTTTGTAGGGCACATGGTTCATCTGGATTCCCGCCATTGAACTGAACAACTCGGTCGTCAAATGCGGCGTGCTGGCGGGCCCGCTGGTGCCGTAATTTATCTTGTTGGGATTCGCCTTGGCATGCGCGATGAATTCCTTCGCCGTCTTCGCGGGCACTGAAGGGTGCAGAAACATGCCCGTCGGTGCCGCGATGATCAGGCTGATGGGCGCGAAATCCTTGATTGGGTCATAGGGCAATTTGCTAAACAACTGCGCGTTCGCCGCGTGCGCCGCTTGTGCGACCAGCAATGTATAGCCGTCGGGCGCGGCTTTGGCCGCGAGCTCCGTGCCGACGATGCCGGAACCGGCTGGGCGGTTATCCACCACCACCGGCTGCCACAGACGCTCGGACATCGGCGTGGCAAGCAGGCGCGCGAGAATATCGCTGCCGCCACCCGGCGAAAACGGCACGATGACGCGTATCGGGCGGCTCGGATAGTTTTGAGAATAAACCGGCGCGGAGGCGGTCAATACAGCCGCGGCGGTCGTGAATACAGCCGCAGTGGTCGTCAATACAGCCACGGCGATCATGCAACCCGTGATGCTCGTGTTCACTGGAATCATCATTCGCTCCCTGGAGTTGCTGTCATTCGGGAAAGCATGTTGACACCATAGCGGACCAGGCTCAATCATCCGCTTTTCCCCGCGCCATGAATAGGAGTTATCGGGATGGAGCTGCGCGACATCGAGTATTTCGCGGTTGTGGCTGAACATGGGCATTTGGGCCGCGCCGCCGAAGCGCTGGGGTTGAGCCAGCCGGCCTTGAGCAAGAGCCTGCGCCGGCTGGAAAAAGCATTGCAGGCGAAGCTGGTGACGCGCACGCCCAAGGGCGTCGAACTCACGGCGGAGGGCAATGTGCTGCTGGCCAATGTCAGCCCGCTGCGCCTGTCGCTACGGGACGTTGCCCGTAAGATCGCCGATATGCGTGAAGGCAACGCCGGGCATCTGCGGCTAGGCTCCGCGCCGGGCGCGGCAGATTTTCTGCTGCCGGCGGCTTTCGGTACGCTGCTGAATGACGCGCCGCAGGTGACGGTCTCGCTTACAGTGGAACCGGAACCGGTGATGATGGCGGCCCTGCGCAACGGGCAACTGGATCTGGTGGTCACGCGCATGGCTACCCCACCCTATGAAAACATCAGCCAAGAACATCTGCAGGAGGATGAGTTTGTGGTCTATGCATCGGCCGATCACCGGCTAGCAAGGTTGAGGCGGGTGAACATCGCCGATGTAGCGCACGAAAACTGGACATTTCCAGCAATAGATGGCGTGGTATGTAAATGGGCGCAACGCGTATTTGCAGACCACGGCCTTGCCCCACCCCGTGTCGCGCTGGTGGGCGGCCCCATGCAGATCCGGTTGCAAGCGATAGGCTCATCCCGTTTACTGGGAATTGCGCCGAGACAAATCGTGCAACAGGTTGCGCCGCGCCTGCGCTTAGTCGAAATTCCGGTGAAGGAACTGGCGTGGTCGCGTCACGCCGGGGTGTGCTATCGCCAGAATGCCTACCTCACGCCAGTGGCGCGGCGGTTCATTGATGTTTTGAAGGCTACCGCGAAAAAACTCGCGGAATGACGGGATAACGTCGAATCATGGCCGAACGGGCGTGCCGCGATTCCGCAGGTTTGCACCGAGCCTATGTTTTATCCTGCGCTTTGCGTTCAAGTTCCGCCAGCCGCGCTTCCAACTGCGTGATTTTCTCGCGCGCGCGCAACAGCACCGCGCGCTGCACGTCGAATTCCTCGCGCGTCACCAGATCGAGTTTGGCGAATTGCGCCTGCAACAGCGCGCGCAGGTTTTTCTGCACATCCGCCACTGGCGTGTTTGCAAGCAACTCTTTGATTTTATTGTTTATTTCGTCCAGAACGCGGGTATCCATGATGGCCCTTGAAAGCGGTGGTGCGGGTAGTCTAACAAACCAGCGCAATGCACTCACGCTATTATGTCCGGCACACTCACACTTGCGGAGCAGCAACACATGCCGATGGCCGCCGTCAGCAACGGACAGCTCTATTACGAAGAACAAGGCACGGGTAAGCACGCCAATGCGCTCATCATCATGCTGCCCGGCCTCGGCCACGATCACACCTATTTCGCCAAAACGCTGCCGCTGATCGCCGCCGCCGGGCGCGTGGTGACGCCGGATCCGCGCGGGCTGGGGCAGTCGTCGCCGGCGGATAGCTACAGCGTCGAGCAATGGGCGGCGGATGTGCTGGAACTGATCGCTTGTCTCGGCGCGCCACGCGCGCACCTGGTCGGCTCGTCGCTCGGCGCGTGCGTGTGTTTGCAGGCGGCGCTGGATGATCCGTCGCGCGTGGCGTCGCTGACGCTGGTGGCGGGGTTTTCGGAGGTCGATCCGCTGCTGGAAATGAATTTCCGCACGCGGCTGAAAATTTTGGACGAAGTGGGCTTGGGCGATCTGATGGCGAGCCACGTATCGATGTGGACCTTGGGCCGCACGTTTCTGGCCAGCGCCGAAGGCCGTGCGCAAATGGAAAAACTATTTGCTTCGGTGCGTAAAAATTCACCGGAACGTTATCGCGCGTTCATCCAAACGATACTGCGTTTCGGGCGCTGCGAGCCGGATCAGGCGGGCTTGCCCAAGCTGACCGCGCGGCTGGGCGAAATCCGCGCGCCGACGCGGGTGATCTGCGGCGCGGAGGACATCATGACGCCGCCCGCGTTGTCGGAGCAGATGGCGAGCCGCATACCGGGCGCGGAGCTGCGCGTGATAGCGAACTGCGGGCATATTACGTTTACCGAGCAGCCGGATGCATCGGCGCGGTTGATTGTGGAGTTTTTGCGTGGGGTGATGACTGCGTGATTGATGCGACTCAGTGATTTTTGCTCTGTGTCATATCGCGCAATACTCTACTTCCCGTCATTCCCGCGCAGGTCAGCTCCGCCACTACTAAAAAGGCAACACAAATGTTGAATCCTCGAATCTTGTTAAGCATAACGGCCTCGGCAATACTCGCGGCGATTCCAGCCCACGCCCAAAAGCCCGATGAAGCCGCTAATTTTCCCAGCCGCCCGATACGCATCGTCATCGGCTTCACGCCGGGCGGGCAGCCGGATATTTCCGCGCGCCTGATCGGGCCGAAGTTGTATGACGTGTTCGGGCAACAGGTGGTGGTCGATAACCGCCCCGGCGCGGGCGGTGTGGTGGGCGCGCGCATTGTTGCGGGATCGAACCCGGATGGGCACACGCTGCTGTCGATTTCGTCGGCGCATGTGGTGGCGCCCGCGGTGCATGCGCGGCTCGGCTACGATCCGCTGAGGGATTTTGCCGGCGTGACGCAATCCACCAGCGCGGCGTATCTGCTGGTGGTGCCGCCTTCGCTCGACGCCAAAACGCTCAAGGAATTTATTGCCCTCGCCAAAGCGAAACCGGGGCAAATCAATTTCTCATCGGGCAGCACCGGTAGCGGCACGCATTTCGCCGCCGAGATGCTGAAAATCGCCGCCGGCATCGACGCGGTGCATGTTCCGTACAAGGGCGTGCCGGAGGCGTTGACCGACACGGTGTCGGGGCGCGTGCAGTTTTTTATGTCGCCGCTGGCGAGTGCGATCAACCTCGTGCGCGACGGCAAGTTGCGCGCGCTCGGCGTGTCGTCGGCCAAGCGCGTACGCGCCTACGCCGAGGTGCCGACCATCGCCGAAGCGGGGCTCGCCGGTTTTGAGTGGGATTCGTGGGGCGGCATTCTTGCGCCGGCAAAAACGCCGCGCGCCATTGTCAACAAACTGAATCGTCAAATCGTGCGCGCGCTCAACGCGCCGGATGTGAGTCAGCGCCTGACCTCACTCGGCGCGGAGCCGATGCCCGGCACGCCGGAGCAATTCGACAAACTGATCGCCGCGCAACTCGCGATCACCGCCAACCTTGCGCGCAAGGCGGGGATCAAGGCGGAGTAGCGGTGCGGTAACTCGGTCGCAAGCTGGCCGCTTCAACTTGGTGCGGGCGCGCACCACAACCGTGCTGCGTAATGTCACCGGGGCGTTCATGGCCCTGTGACGCCCCTACATGGACGCCCCGGCAACCCTTTGGTGCGATGGCAGTTATTGCCTTATGAGGTGTGTTGCACAAAATTCATAGCAACCTCTCCTGCCTATCAATCGCTATCAAGGAATCGACCATGAACATGAAAAAGTGGATTGTCCGCTTAATGTTTTCACTGGCGCTGCTCGGCGCCACCGCGGCTCACGCCGCGGAACCGTTGAAAATCGGCTACAGCGATTGGCCGGGCTGGGTGGCATGGCAAGTAGCTATCGACAAGGGTTGGTTCAAGGAAGCCGGCGTCAACGTGAAATTCGAGTGGTTCGATTACTCGGCCTCGATGGATGCCTGCGCCACCGGCAAGCTCGACGCAGTCACCATGACCAATGGCGATGCGCTGGTCACCGGCGCGGGCGGCGCCAAGAGCGTGATGATTTTGATTAACGACTACTCCAACGGCAACGACATGCCGCGATCCGCGAGTTCTTCGACGCGCATCCACACGCACCGTTACCCGTGATCCGCGACATTATCAGCGGCGCAAAAAAATGGTCTGCTGCCGATGCCTACACCTACGGCTATCAATTGAAGGCTTTGAGGCGGCGTTGCGATGCAGTGTGGCAGTCGGTCGATTGTGTCGTGACGCCGACCGCGGGAACGATCTACACCGTGGCACAGATGGAAGCGGATTCGATCCGGCTTAATTCCAATCTGGGCTATTACACCAACTTCATGAATCTGCTCGACTACGCGGCCACCGCCGTGCCGGCGGGCTTTCAGGCGGACGGCTTGCCCTTTGGCGTGACGGTATTTGCACCAGCCCATCAGGACGGCCCGCTGCTGCGGCTGGCCGCGCGCATTCAACGCGCACTGGCCGCGCCACTGGGTGCAACCGGCGCATCACTGCCCGCGTTCGCCGCTGCGCTCACTGTCGTACCAACGCTACCGAGCGGGCAAGTGCGCGTCGCGGTATGCGGCGCGCACCTCGCGGGCTTGCCGCTCAATGGCCAACTCACCTCGCGCGGCGCACGCCTGATTGCCGACACGCACTCGGCGCCGCAGTACAAGCTCTACGCACTGCCCGGCGGCCCGCCACTGCTACCACAGCGGCCTGGCATGGTGCGCGTCAAACACGGCGGCGGCGCGATTGCGCTGGAGGTGTGGGATCTGCCGGCGAGTGAATTCGGTTCTTTTGTTGCCGGCATCGCGGTGCCGCTGGGTATCGGCACGGTGACGTTAGCCGATGGCTCGGCGGTGCAGGGGTTTGTGTGTGAAGCCGCCGCCGTTGAAAACGCGGAGGACGCCGAGGACATTACGGCGCTTGGCGGCTGGCGCGCCTATCTGGCGAGCCGCTGATA
>JANPOH010000268.1:0-3979 GCA_031427895.1 Betaproteobacteria bacterium | reverse complement strand
GTTCGCCCGGCACATAGGGCGTGAGGCCGTGAACCACCTTGCTCCAGTAGCGGCTCATCGCGGTATCCGATATTCCGCCGCGGCCGCATGCGCGGGCAGCCCCTCGCCGCGCGCGAGTTCCGCGGCGATCCCGCCTAGCGTCACCGCGCCCTCGCGCGACACGTTGATGATGCTCGACCGTTTCTGAAAATCATATACGCCCAGCGGCGACGAAAAGCGCGCGGTGCGCGAGGTCGGCAACACGTGGTTCGGCCCGGCGCAATAATCGCCCAGCGCCTCGGACGAATACCGGCCCATGAAAATTGCGCCGGCGTGGCGGATTTTCGGCAGCAGCGCATGGGGATTTTCCACCGACAGTTCCAGATGTTCCGGCGCAATGTGGTTGACGATGGCGCAGGCCTCATCGAGATCGCGCACTTGAATCAGCGCGCCGCGACCGGTTAGCGAGGCGCGAATAATATCCCTGCGCGGCATGTCTTTAATCTGCCGCTCGATGCTCGCGGCCACTTTGCCGATGTAGCCCGCGTCCTGGCACAACAATATCGCCTGCGCCATTTCGTCGTGCTCGGCCTGCGAAAACAGATCCATCGCGATCCAGTCGGGCTCGGTGTTGCCGTCGCACACAATGAGGATTTCCGACGGCCCCGCCACCATATCGATGCCCACCACGCCGAACACGCGCCGCTTCGCCGCCGCGACATACGCATTGCCGGGGCCGGTGATTTTGTCCACCTGCCGGATCGTCTGCGTGCCGTACGCGAGCGCACCCACGGCCTGCGCGCCGCCGATGGCGAACACACGATCCACGCCGGTCAGCGCCGCCGCCGCCAGCACCAGTTGATTCTTTTCCCCGCCCGGCGTGGGCACCACCATGATGATTTCCGCAACACCCGCCACCTTCGCCGGCGTCGCGTTCATGATGACGGTAGAGGGATACGACGCCTTGCCGCCCGGCACGTAGATGCCCACGCGGTCGATCGGCGTCACCTGCTGGCCCAGCTCGTTGCCGTCAGAATCTATGTAAGTATTTGTTTTTATTGATTGTTTTTCGTGAAACGCACGCACGCGCACCGCCGCCGCAGTCAGCGCTTCACGCTGTTCAGGCGGCAGCGATTTCAGCGCGGCATCCAGCTCGGACTGCGGAATTTCCAGTTCGGCCAGCGTTTTGGCGGACAGCCGGTCAAAGCGCTCCGTGTACTCGAGCACCGCCGCGTCGCCGCGTGTTTTCACGTCCGCGAGTATCGCCGCCACCGTGGCGTCAATCTGCGGATCCTGCGCCGATTCAAACGCCAGCAGCGCGGTCAGCGCAGCATCAAACCCGGCATCTACCGTGGACAGCCGGCGCATGATTAGGCCACGGCCTTGGCAAACGCATCGAGTATCGGCTGCATCAGCTTGCGCTTTAACTTCAACGACACCGGGTTGACGATCAGGCGCGAACTGATCCGGGCGATTTCTTCCACCGCCACCAGTTGATTCGCCTTGAGCGTGCTGCCGGTGGAAACCAGATCGACAATCGCATCCGCCAGGCCCACCAGCGGCGCCAGCTCCATCGAGCCGTAGAGCTTAATCAGGTCTACATGCACACCTTTCGCCGCGAAATGCTCGCGCGCGGTCTGCACATATTTGGTGGCGACCTTCAGGCGCGCACCCTGCTTAACCGCCTTCGCGTAATCAAAACCTTCACGCACCGCCACCATCATGCGGCAACGCGCGATGCCCAAATCCAGCGGCTGATACAAACCCAGCCCGCCTTGTTCATCCAGCACGTCCTTGCCCGCCACCCCCATATCCGCGCCGCCGTACTGCACATAGGTCGGCACATCGGAGGCGCGCACGATAATCAGCCGCACATCGGGCTTGTTGGTGCCGAGAATCAGCTTGCGCGATTTGTCGGGATCCTCCGACGTGCGTATGCCCGCCGCGTTGAGCAACGGCAGGGTTTCGTCAAAGATGCGGCCCTTGGACAGGGCGATGGTAATCACGTTGGAAAATTGTTTCGTTAAAACAGGATTTTACCGTACGCCGCTACACCGCAGGGCGCAATGCTCCGCTTCAAGTGTTCCCTTGTCCCATTACACCGAATGCCAAGTGGCGCGAATGACGCTACCCATGCGGCGCATCAGGAATACGCCCCGCAACGCCCTTACCCTATCTCGCGTGTCACCGCCCGCGTATCCCCGAACGACGCCACATAAACCGAATGCGTCCCCGGCCCGCCCGCCACCACGATCCCGATGCCTTCGGGAGCGCCCGAGACCGGCAGCAAGGTATCGGCGGTAATCGGCCCCAGCTCCGCCGAACGCGCGGTCTGCGTGCGCGCGAGGTCCATTTTCGCCATGCGGCCCGCCGACATTTTCGATTGCTCCCACAGGCGGCGTTTCACCTCGGCCTTGCTCAAGCCGCCCTTAAACAGAATTTCCGCATGCTGCGGCCCGATCACGAGCCACGGTTCGCCGTTGATCCAGTAATCGTTGCTGGCGGGGAACGCCATGGTGTCGGCGATGACGCTGATGAGTTCATCCGCGTTCTCGGCGTGGGTGTTCATGTTGTGCGTGCCTGCCGCGCCGATCACGGTCACCGTGCTTTGCTCGCGCTTGAAGCCGCGCTCGACGTGCAGCGCTTCCCACGGGCTGTGCGCCTCGTTCTCGGCGCAGCAGAACGAAAACTTGCCGGGCATGCCGTGCGTGGCGCGATCCATTTCGCCTGGGATGGCGCCGCCGATGTTTTGCTGAATCAACCGCAGCGCGCGGCCCAGCGTGGCGTTGGCCACCGCGCCTTGGCCAAGACAATTCATGCCGCCGTTGACACCCAATTGCCCGGCAATCGGGCCGTTCACCACCAGCCACACCGCCACCGGATTGGTGGTGGCCTGAATGCCTTGCAGGTTAAATTCTTTCGCCGTGATGGCCTGCGTCGCGGCGATCAGCACCGGCAAATAGTCCGCGCGGCAACCCGCCATCACCGCGTTGATCGCGATGCGCTCGACGGTGGCGGCGCCAAAACCCGGCGCCACGTTGGCGACGACTTCATCGGGCTTGCGGTTCGTACACGAGAGCATGCGCTCGACACGCTCGCGCGTGGGCGGCACCACGGGCAGGCCATCGCTCCAGTGCCGCGCGTGAAAAAATTCAATCAGTTCGTCGAGATCATCCGGCGCCTCCACCAACGCTGCCAGCATCGCACGGGTGAGTGGCGTGGCCGAGGGAGCCGCGCTCATTTCGCCGCCGCCAGTTTGACGATTTCATCCACGCACTGGCCGGCCAGCGCACGCACTTCATCGCGCGTGCGGCTGCCGAACGGGTGCGGGATCACCGCCAGCGGCAGGCCGGGATGCCCCAGCGCGCGCGCCTGCGCTTTGCCCAAACCAATAAACGCATTGGACACCACCGTCACCGCCGCGCGACCGCGTTTGGCGATTTCAACACTGTCGTGGACACTCCACGACGTGCAGGAGCCTCAGTCCCCGGAGCCGGTCACCACCAGATCGCATTGACGCGCGAGATCGTCGAGCACTTGCGAAGCAGCCGGCATCGACGCGCCGCGCTTGCCATGCTTGACGATGGTTTTAACGCCATGGCGCGCGGTCAACAACGCGGCGATGTCGTCGATCAGCAGATTAAAATTGGGCTTGGAGTTGTCGATGAAGCCAACCACCTTGCCGTTCAAATCGCCCACCGAACGCCGCAGATTTTGCGTCGCTTCCGGGCTGGGAGCCGTAGGGTCATAGACTTGCATGGTTACGTCCTCGTAGTTCAAAAACAGAACAAATTAACCACAGATGAACACAGATAAACACAGATAAGGTCAAAACCAAACGGCAATGATTATTTAAGTATTTGTTTTTAAAGTATTTTATCTGTGTTTATCTGTGTTCATCTGTGGTTAAAAACGCCTTGGTCGTTCAACTCACGCGCTTGATACGCGCGCCGAGCTTTGACAGCTTTTCCTCGATGGCTTCGTAGCCGCGGTCGAGGTG
>JANPOH010000267.1:0-2069 GCA_031427895.1 Betaproteobacteria bacterium | reverse complement strand
GCGAAGGCTGCGGCGGAGAAGGCCGAGCGCGCAGCCGCCGAGCAAGCGGCCAAGGCAGCGGCAGCGCGTGAAAACCAAAAGTACATTAGCGGGATACACGCGAAAGTCTGGGGCAGGGTCGCGTTGCCCACCGATCTGCAGGGCAATCCCGAAGCGGAATTCATGGTGTCGCTGTTTCCGGGCGGCGAACTGGAGAGCGTCATCATGCGCAGAAGCAGCGGCAATCCCGCGTACGATGCGGCGATCGAACGCGCCATACGGCAGGCACAGCCGTTCATGGTTCCGTCCGGAGACGAGTTTCACCGAAGTTTCAGGCGATTCCCCATGACATTTCGTCCGCAGCGTTAGCGTTGCGGTTCGCGGTTTCGTTGGAATGACGGAACCTGAGAAAATTTGCACGGTCACATCTAAAAACATAGTCAAGTCAAAGTCGGGATGAAGTATGAAAAATGTATCTAAGATATTGTTTTTACTGTATTTTTTTACTTTGTCACTCAGTGCGTCCGCACAAATTCGTATCGAGGTCATCGGTGGCGGCGCCGCCCAAAGACCGCCGCCTTTGTCGACGTCGGACCACCCTTGCAACTACTCCACGGCGGGCAATGCCGATCAAGTCGCCGTTGCCATCGCGCCTTTTCGCGATGAATCAGGACTCAAGCAGCCTCTAGTCCCGGTTATCGCCGCCGACCTCGCGCGCAGCGGCTTGTTCAAGATAGTGGATAACGCAGGGGCGAAGCCGCAGCACGAACCGGAACAACTGGACTACGCGCATTGGCGCGCGCGCGGCGCGGATACGGTGGTTATCGGCAGCGTAACTGCACAAGCCGAAGGCCGCTTTGAAGTGCGTTTTCGCTTGATGGATGCGGTGCGGCAAACGCAACTCGCGGGTTTTTCGTACTCGGCTTCTGCGGCGCAGTTACGTCTCACCGCACACAAGATCGCCGATGTCGTGTATGAAAAACTCATCGGCGAACCGGGCGCATTCTCCACGCGCATCGCGTACGTAGCGCGCCTGCCGGGCAAGCGCTTTGCCTTGCATGTCGCCGACGCCGACGGCTTCGCGCCACAAACTATTCTGTCGTCGAACGAGCCGATTATTTCGCCCAAATGGTCGCCCGACGGCACGCGGCTCGCGTATGTGTCGTTCGAGCATCGCAAGCCGGTGGTGTATGTGCAGTCGATCGTCACCGGCGCGCGGCAGGCGGTGGCGAATTTCTTCGGCAGCAACAGCGCTCCGGCGTGGTCGCCCGACGGGCGCCGGCTGGCGGTGGTGCTGTCGCGCGACGGCGGTTCGCAGATGTTTATCGTTAGCGCCGACGGCAGCGGCCAGCCACAGCGGTTGGCGTCCAGTTCATCGATCGACACCGAGCCGAATTTTGCGCCGGACGGCAGTTCAATTATTTTTACTTCGGATCGCGGCGGCAGTCCGCAGATTTATCGCATACCGGTGTCGGGCGGGCAACCGCAACGGCTGACATTCGAGGGCGCCTACAACGTGTCGGCCCGCCATAGCCCGGATGGCAAGAGCATGACGTTTATCCATCGCTGCAGCGGGCGGTTTGCGGTTGCGGTGCAGGATTTGGCAACGCGCCAGATTCAAGTGTTGAGCGATGGCGGTGTGGATGAATCCCCCGGTTTCTCCTCCAACGGCCGCATGATCCTCTATGCAAGCGAGATAAAAGGCCGTGGTATATTGGCCGCCGTTTCCAGCGATGGTCGCGTGAAACAACGATTTACCGAAGAAGCCGGCGATATACGGGAACCTGCGTGGGGCCCGATTGTCAGTAAATAGTAATGTTCCCGACCGAATTGATACAAGGAGTGAGACCATGCTGAAAATTACTTCCGGATTGGCTGTCGTGTTGACTACCGTATTGATGGCCGCGTGCAGCAGCACGCCCACCACGGAGCAGAAGGGCGCGGCGGTTGAAGACCGCACGCTCGGCACGGCCAAACCGCCATCGCAGGTGGTGGATAGACCGCCCGTGGTGGCGGCAGCGCCGCCTTCCGCGCCAAGCGGCACCGCCCTTGATGCCGATCTGAAAAACCCGAACAGCATTCTCTCCAAG
>JANPOH010000266.1:0-6768 GCA_031427895.1 Betaproteobacteria bacterium | reverse complement strand
GTTTCCCTGTCTTCCATGCCTGTACGAAGTCCCCCATTGAATCAGCCGGCGCGCGTACATCAAGGGTTACGGTTTTCATTGTTCCACCTGGTTATGTCTCGTTGAAAATCAGCGATCACTTGATCCGGTGTGGTGAAGTTGTAGCTGCTTTCTTTGCCGCCGAAATGCCGGTGGTCGCCCTTGCCTACCTCGTTGTCGTAGCGAATGACGCACGCGCCATGCACCACATACGCCAGCCTATACTTGTAACCGTGAGCGTATCCTGCGACGGGTTTCGGGACTTGCCACAGCACCAACTCGGCAAACGCCGCTTCAGCGTAGATGATTCGGGTGCGGACAAGCTGCGTAGCCGTCATGTTGGAGATGATACCAACACTTGACGCTGTTGTCAACCACTCCAACGATCACGGGCAGGTATACGGGGTCGAACGTTTGCGTCAACCGCGCCACGGGATACGGGTATTATGACGCTGCGAACAACTTGGAGTGGACATCATGGCCCTGCTCACCCGTTGTGTGGTTGGTGCAATGCCTGCGATTGCTGTCGCAATCGTGCTTGCGTACATTTCCTTCACGCCGCCCGCCAGCGCACAAACCGCTTCGACAGGCTCAGGACAGGCCTGGCCCACCAAACCCGTCCGCCTGATCGTCAATTTCCCCGCCGGTGGCACCACCGATCTGATGGCGCGCGCGTTTGCGCCCAGGCTGGCGGAGGCGCTGGGGCAGCCGGTGGTGATCGACAACCGCGGCGGGGCCGCCGGCAACATCGGGCTTGAAGTCGCCGCGAAGGCCGCGCCCGACGGCTACACTATCCTTGCGTCCTCGGGCAGCCCCATCGTCGTCGGCCCGCACCTTTATAAACTCAGCGTCGATGTGGCCCGCGATCTCGCGCCGGTCGCGCCGCTGGCGCGCATCCTTACCTTGCTGGTGGTGCGCCCGGGCCTGCCGGTAAAGAGCGTGGCCGAGCTCATCACTTTTCTGCGCGCGCATCCCGATAAATTGAATTACGGCTCGGTGGGCACCGGCAGCACGCTGCATATCCACGCGGAGCGGATGTTGTATGCGGGCAAGCTCAAGGCCACGCACATACCGTACAAGGGCGCGGCGCTGATGGTCACCGCGCTGCTCTCCGACCAGGTGGATTTCGCGTTTGATTCGGGGCTGTCGATCCAGCATGTCAAATCCGGCAAGCTGCGCGTGCTGGCGGTGGCGGCCGCCGCGCGCTCGCCGCTGTTCCCCGACACGCCGACGATGGCCGAAACCGGCACGGAAGTGAACGATGCGCTGTTCGGCGTCTACGCGCCCACCGGCACGCCGCGCGCCATCATCGCGCGGCTCAATCGTGAAATTGGCCGCATCATGCAGACGCCCGAGGCGCGCGCGGTGCTCGCCACCTTCGCCGCCGAAGTGATCACCGCGTCGCCTGATGAGTTTGCAGAGATACAGCGGCGCGACCGCGAGCGTTATGGCACGTTCATACGCGCGGCGAACATACGTGCCGACTGACCTGTTCAGCATGACGATCCGAATCTTTGCTACGGCCAGTCCTTCCGGGATTCCGGTGGGCGCTAAAATATCCCTGTCGCTCCCGCGCAGGCGGGAACCCATAACACAGTGCCACTGGAGACGAGCTTATAGATTCCCGCCTGCGCGGGAATGACAATGAGTCTTTTGTATTCTGTTTTGCATGTATTGGGAATCCCGTAAAGCCCCACGGAAAGGTCGGATGATGCCTACGCTCTTTGCGCTGATACTCGCGGCGTTTGTACCCCAGGCCCACGCACAGCAGGAGCCTTGGCCGGTCAAGCCCGTCCGCGTGGTGGTGCCCTTCAGTCCCGGTACGCCGATCGAGGTGCCCACGCGCGCGGTCACGCGCAAGATGACGGAGACTTTCGGTCAGCAGTTTGTGTTTGACTATCGCACCGGTGCGGGCGGCACCATCGGCACGGCCATCGTCGCGCGTTCGCCCAAGGATGGCTACACCCTGCTTGCCACCAACTGCTCCCACAGCGCGAACCCGTCGTTCTACAACAAGCTGCCGTACGACACGCTGGGCGAATTCGCGCCGGTTTCGCAGATCAATGCCACCTACGGCAATTTACTGGTGGTGCATCCGTCGCTGCCGCCCAAGTCCGTGAAGGAATTTATCGCGCTCGCCAAATCACGGCCCGGCGAAATCAAGTATGCCTCGGGCGGCGTGGGCAGCCCGCCGCACGTGAGCGCGGCGCTGTTCGCTGCCATGTCGGGCATCCATCTCCTGCACGTGCCGTACAAGGGCACAGCCCCCGCCATGGGCGATCTTCTGAGCGGGCAGATGGAAAGCATGGTGATAAGCCCCACTATCGCCGTGCCGTACCTGCACGCGGGCCGGTTGCGCGCGCTGGGCCTCGGCGGTCCGCGCCGTCAGCCGCAGGTGCCTGACGTTCCGACGTTTCATGAAGCGGGACTGACCGGCTTCGACATGACGTGTTATCACGGCCTGTGGTATCCGGCGGGCACGCCGCCCGACATCGTGCGCCGCGTGGCTGGCGAGGTCGCGAAAGCCGTCGCGCTGCCCGATACGCGCAAACATCTCGTGGACAACGGGCTGATCCCCGTCGGCTCTTCGCCGGAGGAATTCGCCGAGTTTCTGCGCCAGGATGTCGCGCGGCAGGCGGGCATCGTGAAGCGGATTGGCCTTCAGCCACAATAAGGCCCCAGTAAGCGCATGACGCGGGGCTGTTGCGCCCTGCGATGCTGGTAGGATTAAGGTTTCTCAATCCCGGAGCTGTCGCAATGAGCAAGCCCGTGTGCGTACTGTGGTTAAACGAGGCCAAGGTGTTTGAACAGGCGCTGGCGCGCGCGGGGCTTGCCGATCAGATCGAGGTCCACAGCCCCGCGCCCGATCAGGCCGTGCCTGACGAACTCGCCGCACGCGCGGACGTGCTGGTGGCGTGGCGGCCAGGCGGCTACTTGAAGCAGATGCCGCGCTTGCGCTATGCGCAGGCAATGACGGCGGGCGTCGAAGCGTGGCTTGCCAGCGCGGATCTGAAAACCGATGTGACGTTGTGCTGCGCGCGCGGTACGCATCGCGTGTCGATGCCGGAGAATATCCTCGGCGCCATTTTCCATCTCACCAAACCCTATATGCAGTGCGCGCTCGATCAGCGCGACAGCCGCTGGTCCAAGCGCCAGTCCACATCGCTCGCCGGCAAAACGCTCGGCATTCTGGGTCTGGGCGCTATCGGTCAGGAGCTGGCGCGCAAGGCCGACGCACTGGAAATGCGCGTGATCGGCACCAAGCGCCGCGTGGAATCACTGCCGCACGTGGCGAAGGTTTATCCGCGGGAGGCAACCGACGAAGTGCTCGCGGCATCGGACTTTGTGCTGCTGCTGCTGCCGGTGACGCCCGACACGGAAAATTTCATCAACACGCGGCGTTTGAGCAAAATGAAATCGTCGGCGTATCTGCTCAACTTCGCGCGCGGTGCATTGATTGTCGATGACGATCTCATCGCCGCGGTGAAAAACAAAACCATCGCCGGCGCGGTGCTCGACGTGTTCCGCGAAGAACCCTTGCCTGCTGTGCATCCGTTCTGGCAAACCGAAGGCATCCTCGTGCTGCCGCACATCGGGGGCGGACATCCCAATCGCACCGACGCGGTAGCGGAACTCTTTGCGGAAAACGCGCGGCGCTTTGTCGCCGGCGAGCCATTGAAGGCGGCGGTAGACCGCACGCATGGCTACTGACCTGCATCGCGAAGTGAGTAGTCATGATTGAATTAAAAGAGAAATTTTCCGTATCCGCGGCGCCCGACGAAGTGTGGCCGCTGCTGTCCGACCCTGCCGTGGTCGCGGCGTGCATACCCGGCGCGGAGTTGAATGAATTGACGCCGGAAGGCGCGCATCGCGGCAAAATCACATTCAAGTTCGGCCCCACCGTGGCGGTGTTTCGCGGCGAGGCAAAGCTCGCCTACGATCATCCGGTGAAACGTTGCCTGATCGAAGCACGCGGCATCGACCAACGCGGTGCGTCGCGTGCGCGTGCGCGCTTCGAGCTGGAAGCACGCGGCGCCGACACGACCGATGTCACACTGGAGGGCGGCTTCGAAATCGCCGGGCCGCTGGAGATGTTTGCCTCGGCGGGTGGCGTGCATGTCGCACGCGTGTTGCTGGCGGAATTCGCGGCGAACCTGCTGCGCGTGATCGAGAAGCGCCGCGAGGGCGGGAGTGATGCCGTGCCTGAACAGGCGCAGGCGGCGTCGGGAACCAAAATTTTGGGGCGCGCGCTGCTCGACGGCGCGCGCGGCATTGTTGGCAAAAGCGTCGGCAAAGATCGGTAGGATGCCGGTGAGCGTAGCGAACCGCATCGTTCGCGTGCTACGCGTGTGCGAACTGACCGCAACACGTAACAAACCATGAAGGATTTAAAATGAGCGACCCCACGGGATACGAAGTCTTATCGCAGGCCTTCGTCGCGGAAGGCGTGGATACGATGTTTGCGCTGCTGGGCGACGCCAACATGTACTGGGGCGCGATCATGGCGCAGAAGTACGGCGTGCGCGTGGTGCATGCGCGGCACGAGCACTGCGCCGTTGCGATGGCCGACGGCTATGCGCGCCACACCGGCAAGGTGGGTATCGCCACCGTCACCTGCGGCCCGGGTTTCACGCAGATCATGACGGCGTTGGCCACGGCCGCGCGCGGCAGCATTCCGCTGGTGGTATTCGCGGGGGATTCGCCGACATCCGCCGCATGGTACGTGCAGCAGCTCGAACTCGGGCCGCTCGCCACCGCCACCGGTGCGCGTTACCTGCCGGTGAAAAGCGTGGATCGCATGCTCGACACCGTGCGCGAGGCGTTTTATACCGCGCGGCATGAGCGTTGCCCCGTGGTGCTGGGCGTGCCGATGGATTTGCAGAAGGCCCCGTTTCCGTGGGGTGCGGAGTATTCGCCCTCGACGGAACTCATGCCAACGCCGCAGCGACCCGTGCCCGACCCGGCGCTGGTGGACAAACTCGCCACGATGATCGTGGAAGCGAAACGCCCGATCATCCTTGCCGGACGTGGCTGCGTGCGCTCGGGCGCCGGGCCGTCGCTGGAGGCGCTGGCAGAACGTTGCGGCGCGCTGCTCGCGACCTCGTTATTCGCCAAAGGCCTTTTCGATCACAACCGTTTCGGCATCGGCGTTGCGGGCGCATACGCAAGCCCGCTCGCGCGCGAGCAATTCGCCGAGTGCGATCTTCTGATCGGCGTCGGTGCGGGGCTGGGGCATTACACCACCGAGGCGGGCTATCTGTATCCGAACGCGAAGACCGTGCAGATCGATCTTAATCCGCGCGGCCTCTATCAAGGGCTGCGCATCGCCGACATGCATATCAAGGCCGATACCAAGGCCGCGGCAGAGGCCGTGCTGGCGAAGCTCACCGAGCGCAATTTTTCTTCCGCGGGCGCGCGTTCGCCCATGCTTGCCAACAGCATCGCTGCCACGGCGGCAAGGCCGGATTCAAAAGAGTTTCTCGTCGCGGCGGACACCGTCGATCCGCGCCCCGCGATGCTCGAACTCGATGCGGCGATCCCCAAGGACTGGACGGTGGTCAGCGGCGGCGCGCATTTCGCGGGCATCATGGTGACGCATTTTTATGGCCGGCGCGCCGAGAACGTGCATGTGATCAACGACTTCGGCGCCATCGGCTCGGCCTTCTCGGTAGCCATCGGCATGGCGGCCGCGCGCAACGACGGCAAGGTGCTGCTGATCGAAGGCGACGGCAGCCTGATGATGCATATTCAGGAAATGGAAACCCTGCGCCGCCAGGGCATACGCATGCTGATCTGCGCGGTGAACGACGGCGGCTACGGCGCCGAGGTGCATAAATTTCGCGCACAGGGCTACGACCCGCAGGAATCCAAGCATGGCAGGGGTGACATCGCGGCCATCGCGCGCGGGTTTGGTTTGCGTGGGGAGAAGATCACCTCACTTGGCCGTTTCAAGGCGTTGTTTGCCGCGCACGATGCGGCGGGGCAAACCGAGCTTTGGGATTTGCATGTGGATGATGCGATACCTTCTGCGCCTTATCGGCGGATTCATTTTGGCGAGGTGTGATGGTCAGCGTAAGACCTCAACACATCGGCGAAAAGAAAGCGCCGGCAGGATGGGCAAAGCGCAGCGTGCCCACCGTCCTATGTCGCGCAATGACGTTTCGCGTGGGCACGCTGCGCTTTGCCCACCCTACGCTCGCTTTAACCATCAACCAGGGAGACCATCATGTTCGACATTCGGCTTAACGACGAACAACGCGCGTATCGGAATCTGGCGCGCGAGTTCGCGCAAAACGAAATCAAACCCATCGCGCTGGAACTCGACAAGAAGCCGAACTGGGAAGACCGCATTCCGTGGGAGGTGTTGAAAAAAGGCTCCAAGCTCGGTTTTCGCACCTTTGCGCTACAGGAGGAAAACGGCGGCGCGGGCGCGTCCGATCACCTCACCGCCTGCCTGATCGCCGAGGAATTGGCCGCCGCCGATATCGGCACGGCGTATTACTACATGCTGACGGCGCGGCGCGCGCGCGACTGGTTCGAGATACGCATGACGCAGGAGCAGCGCGATTATTTTCTGCCGAAATTCCTGAACGACGATCTTTATTTCACCACGGTGGCGATCCACGAACCCGACACCGATCTGGGCTTTGACTACTACACCGAGACGCCCGATACCGCGCGCTTTAAGACGCGCGCGGTCGAGCAACCCGACGGCTCGTGGCTCATCAACGGCGCGAAAAATTTTCAGAC
>JANPOH010000265.1:0-6293 GCA_031427895.1 Betaproteobacteria bacterium | reverse complement strand
TTTTTCATCATGATCGGCAGTTGGCCGGCGGCGTGGGTGTATTGACGCACCTCGAAAAACGGGCCGTTGTCGCTGGGGGTGAGTTCCGGTGAAAACGGCGTCTGGTTCATGATCTCGGATTGCTGGCTTACCAGGAATTCGGAGATGGGTGGCGGCCATGCGCCGTCCTTGACGGCGGCGGCGCGGATGGTGGCGCGCTCGGCCAAATCCTTGTAGCCCCACACGTGCATGAACTGATTGAGCGGGCCGATTTCGGTTTTCCAGAAAGCGGCGAGCGGAGAATATTTTTTGCGCTGCTCGTACTTTTCGGCGAAGCGTTTTTCGACTTCGGGCATGCTGCGCGGCTTGACGACATAGGTTCTGACTTCGTAAATCATGATGAGTCCCTTCGTTATAAGTGCCGTTGATAAAGTGGGGGAGTGAGGCGTGGTGCGTGATGCGGATTTGCATCCGCGGGCAATGCGGTGCAATCATTGCACGTTGAGTGTATCAAACCGCGTTGTTGGCGTGAAATGTCGGGCGTGAAAGAAAGATCAATAAAAACAAGTACTTATATTTTTTCGCACGGGATCGGATAGTTGACCGTTACGCCAGCGGCGCGAGCTTTCCTTCCGGCGCCGCGATCAGCGCATCGTAAATAAATTTGTCGATCACGATGCCTTCGCGCAGATGTTTTGCGCGCTCGTTGAATGAGCGCTCACCGGGCAGGCGAATTTCATCCACCCCCGGCTGACGCGGCGCGGCTTTGATGCGCGCGAGGTTTTCGCTGAGCTGCTGGCGGTAATCCGCCAGCGGCATTAGCAGATCCGGCTTCATTGCCATCATCAGGTAGCCGTAGTTTTTTTCCTGATCGTTGCCGGAGCCGGCGAACACCCCCAGCGCCTGCGCCGCCATCGCCAGCGCAAAGCCCTTGTAGCCGCCGAACGCCAGCAGCGCGCCGCCTTCGCGCGTGGCTTTGGGGTCGCGCGTCGGGTTGCCCGCGGCGTCGATGGCCACGCCTTCGGGCAATGGCTCGCCGCGCCGCTCGCGGAACATCATGTCGGTGGACATGAAGGCCGAGGTGCCCAGATCAATCACGAACGGTTCATTCGCCGTCGGAAACCCAAACGACAGCGGGTTGGTGCCATACGCGGCCTTGGCCGCGCCAGGCGGCGCCACGTGCCGCGTGGAACTCACCGTGTGAATGCCGATCAAGCCCGCGCGCGCAATGGTCTCGACGTAGATCGCGCCGCGCCCGCTGACCCAACTGTTGTTGACGCCGATGATGCCGATGCCGTGCGTTTGCGCGCGTTCAATGGCCATCTCCGCCGCGCGCATCAAGGTGTACATGCCGCAGTTGTTGCCGCCATCGACCATCGCGGAAATCGGCGTCTCGAACACCGGCTTCATGCGCCGCCGGGGTTTACGCAGATTTTTGTGCTCGAAGACATTGAGCAATTTGGGCAGGCCGGAGTATTCGTAGCCGCACAGCGCGGCATCCATCACGTGATCGGCGATCACGCTGGCTTGCTCGTCGTCATAGCCGGTTTTTTTGAGTGAACCGACAGACAGCGCGCGCGCTTCGTCGGCGGTCAGGCGTACGCGGTCGGGAGAGATATTCTGCATGATGTTCCTTTTATAGGTTTGGGCACCCGGCGCGTCCCAAAAATGAATCGATCAAACCCAGTGAGCCAACAGGCGCTATTTTGCCTTGCTTGCAGCACGCAGTTCCTCGCGAATGACGGCGCGCACATCCGCCAGCATGTGCTCGCCTTCGACCGCGCGCCGCAACATATCGTTAATCAGCGTCTGGTATCCGCGTTCGCCCGCCACCGATTTGAAGTGCTCGATGATCGGCGTATCGAGCATGATGCTGATACGCTGCTTGCTCAAGCGTGCCCGCACGGCCGATTGCCATTCACCGCGCGTGGCATCGCTGCCCGCCACGCGATAACGTGCATGCTGAAATTGCGCTTGCGTGAGCTTCGGCGCGTCGTCAGAGGTACGCCTTGCGTTCGCGCCGACGCTAGTAGTAGCCGGCGTTTTGGTAGTAGAGGTCCGTTTCATCGCTATCCGCCTTTCGCATGGAAATAACTCGAATGGTCTCGCCTGATTCCACGTGAACCATCAGCACCACCAAGGAATCCAGAAGACCCATGCCTGTCATGCGGTGCTCGTCATAATCAGCCCGGTCATCCTCGAACAACACCAATGGCCCCGCGAACACCTTGGCCGCGTCGGCGAAATCCAGCCCATGCTTCTTGAGGTTGGATTGCCGCTTGGCCTCGTCCCAAGTGAATTGCATGGTGTCGAATTATACATACCATGATATATATTACCAACGAAATGATGCTGGCGTGCCCGTCTTGCCCGCCAATCCCAAAATGGGCTGTGGCACAATCTGCAATGACGCGGTGGCCACAGCCGCGACCTACGCCATCCACACGAGCCGTCCATGAACTTTGAACTCCCCGAAGAATTGCGCCTGCTGCGCGAGAGCGCCGCGCGCTTTACCGCGCGCGAACTGATCCCGCACGAGCCGCTGGTGATTCGCCGCGATGCCGAGCGTGGCTACTTCGACATGCCGCTGCTGCCGCCGGAACTGGAAAAACAGATTATGGATAAGGCGCGCGCGGCAGGCTTGGCGGGCCTGGAAGTGCCGGAAGCGCATGGCGGCGGGGGGGGCGAGCATCCTCGCCAAGTGCGTGGTGGTCGAGCAATTAAAGCACAGCATCCTGTTCCCCTTCGGCTTCGCGCCGAATTTCCCCGATGTGTTCATCTTGCTGGAGTCGTGCAAGGGCGCGCAGATCGATAAATATCTGAAGCCGTTTCTGCGCGGCGAGACGCAATCGTGCATCGCCATTACCGAGCCGAGCCGAGCCGGGCGCGGACGCGGACGCTTCCGGCATTCAGATGCGCGCGGAAAGGATGAGCGGCGGTAAAAGCGGCGGTAATAACGGCGGTAATAACGGCAGATGGATTTTGCACGGCAACATAAATTTTATCACCCATGCGCGTTACGCGGATTTCATGATCGTGGTGACGCTGACCGATCCCGCCAAGGGATCGCGCGGCGGCATGACCACCTTTTTGCTGGACGCCAAGCAGCCGGGCATTACCGTGCCCACGGGGCATCCGACCATCGGCGATTACCAGCCCTACGACATTCACTTCGACAACGTGGTGGCCACCGACGATCAAGTGCTCGGCGAAAACGATGATGAGCGCTGGCAGCAAGCCTATGAAACACAATTGCGCGGGGCCGTGCGCGTGGTCGGCAAAGTCGCTCCGCGGCTGGGGCCGCATCGTCGGCATCACCCCGGCATCGGTCAAGCAGCCGATGGTCAAGCACGGATTATCCACGGTGTTTCGCGCCGGCCTCACCGGCTATCTGCGCCACCTGGCGAATGAAATCGCCACCACCGGCGTGACGGTCAACACCGTGTGCCCGGCGTCGGTGGGCACCGAAGCGATGGAAAAAAGCTACGACTTGAAGCTGCGCGCGCAGCAAGTGCCGATGCGCCGCATCGACCGCCCCGAAGAACTCGGCGCGATGGTGGCGTTTTTGTGTTCCGATCTTGCAGGGTTTACCACCGGGGCCGCGATACAGGTGGACGGCGGGATGGTGGCGTCGCTGGCGTAGTTATTTCCACCCCAGGCCCAGATGGTCGATGATGATTTTCAAACCGGGGTGGCGTTCGGCAATGCGCTCGATGAGCATGTTTTTCCGTTGGAAATGGGGTTACTCGGCCTTCATCCCCGACGCCTTCACCACTACCGCCCAGCGCTCGATTTCGCTTTTGATAAACGCCTGAAACTCCTGCGGCGTGTTGCCGACGGGTTCAGCTCCTTCGGCGGTGAGCCGGTCTTTCATGTCCTGAGATTGCAACGCCTTCATTAGCGCGCCGTGCAGGCGGTTGACGATGGGCGTGGGCACGCCTGCGGGTGCGAGCACGCCGAACCACAGCGTCGCTTCGTAGCCCGGCACGCCGGCTTCGGCCACCGTGGGCAATTCGGGCAGCACCGAAATGCGTTTCGCCCCGGTGACGCCCAGCGCGCGCAAGCGTCCGCTGCGCGCCGATCGTACATAAGGCAACACGCCCGGCACCGCGCCGAAGGTCATGGTGATCTGCCCCGCCAGCACATCGATCAGCGCCGGGCCCACGCCCTTGTACGGCACATGTACCATGTTGACTTTGGTGTGCAGAACAAAAAGCTCTGTTGCCAGGTGCGCGCCGCTGCCCGCGCCGCCGGTGCCGAAGGTCAATTGCCCCGGACGTGCGCGCGCGAGCGCAATCAGCTCGGTCACGTTTTTTGCGGGCAGCGAAGGATGCACCGCCAGTATCGTCGGCACCTTGGCGATCAGCGTGATCGGCTGCAAATCGCGCAGCGGGTGATAGCTCAACTTGCGATACAGCGTGGGGTTCACCGCCATGTTGGCGATGTTGCCAAGCACCAGGTGGTAACCATCGTTGGGCCACTTCGCGGCGATCTCCACGCCCAGTGAGCCACCTGAGCCGCCGCGGTTTTCAATCACCACCTGCTGGCCCAGCGCCTCGGTGATCTTGAGCCCCGCGATGCGCCCGATCACGTCGTTGGCGCCGCCGGGCACGAAAGGGATCATCATGCGGATCGGCTTCACGGGATACTCTTGCGCTTGCACCGGCACGATGCATGCACTCGCCGACAATGCTATGAACACGATTCGAGAAGTAATCATAAGTATTTGTTTTTATTGAATTATTTAATTAGAGACTAAGGCCGGGAAAGACGCTCGAATATTGCGAGCGGCATCTTATCCCGCGTGGAAACCGGCGGTTCCCATTTACAATGCGGGTCGCGAAATTTCCATCCTTGTTTTCCATCCTGGTGGGTAGCGTCAATAGTCAGTATAAAGCGCGCCGCCGCTGGCCGGAAAATTCCTTACCTTAAAAACCTACGGAGCACTGATTGAGATGGCCAAGAAATCCCCTGCGGCGACATCAACCGCGCGTGCAAAAAAATCCGCCCCGCAAAGCCCCAACCCCAATCGCGTATTTCAGGGCGGCATGCCCGCCACGCTTGGCATGAAACTCGTTTCAGTCAGCAAGAAAAAAGTGGTCGCCGAAATGGTGGTGAAGGATCAGCATCGCAACTGGAATGGCCGCGTCAACGGCGGCGCGATCATGTCGCTGGCGGACGCCACCGGCGCTGCCGGTGCGGTAGCCAACATGCCGCCGAATCATCGCGGCGGCACGCTGGAATCCAAAACCAATTTCTTTGCAGCGGGCGTGGGGCCGGTGATACGCGCGGTGGCTATCCCGCTGCATATCGGACGCACCACCTCGGTATGGCAGACCACGCTGACCAACAGCGGCGACGGCAGCCGCGTGGCGATCGTGACGCAGACGCAGATGTGTTTGCCGGCGCGGCAAGTGCCGGCTAAAGAGGATGAATAGAAAATAAAAACTTCACCGCAAAGGCGCAAAGACGCAAAGAACTGCCGCAAAGAAAATCTCTACTTGAATTTCTTTGCGTAACCTTTGCGCCTTTGCGGCAGATGTTGACGTCAGGCGCCGACATTACCCAACGGTAGGCCAAATTCGCGCCGCCAGATTCGGCGAGCCTGGCGCATGCACCAGTTGGCGCACCACGATATCGGTCCACTGCTCCATTTTCGGATTCGTTTTTTCGTGCTCGACAAAGCTGCCGTCGCGCGCGCGGGTGGAGGTGAACTCGTACAGAATCATGTGCTTGGCCCAGCCCGACACCGATGCGTATTTACGCACGCGGACACAGCCGGGCAGTTTTCCCATCGACGGCAGACGCCACTGCGCGTACCACGCGGCGAGTTCGTCTTCGTCCTGACCTGCGCCCGCGTTAAAGCTGCCCAACTGGATGCCGGGCGCGGTCGCACGATCCGGCGCATAGGTCGCCGCGTCAAACCCCGGGCCATGGATGCGCGCTTCTTCAGTGGCGATGTTCGAGCGCTCGCCGATTCGCAGGGACAGCATTTTCTTATCCGCATCCGACAGCCGCGCGCGCATTTGCGCGGGCGTGGGGTTGACGAATACATGCGCGTCCGTCGCGCCGAACAGCAGAATATAGCGGTCGCCGGTGGGTATGGACGGGTCATTCACGTGGCCCAACCGATTCGGCGCGCCGGTCATTTTGACGTTGGTTTCCGAGGCGTAGTGCGCGGCCCACAGATAACCCGGCTGCTTCAGCATGTTCGGGATGTAGTGGCCGTGCAGCCATTGCAAATAATCTTCGCGCCCCTGTTCCGGCAGGTTGTACCATGTCATCCAGATGCCACGATCCATGCTGTCCACGGT
>JANPOH010000264.1:0-14324 GCA_031427895.1 Betaproteobacteria bacterium | reverse complement strand
CAGTGTATGGAAAGTATGGGCACAGAAGATACCAATGCCTATGGCGGCGTGCGTGGCGGTTACAACTGGACCAGCGGCCCAATGCTGTTTGGCGTTTCCTTTTTGGCCTCTGGCAATGGGAAAAGCTCGGGTTATGTATTTGGTTTTGGTGCCGATTACGCCTTGAGTAAGCAGCTCACGCTGGGTGTGGAATACAGCGCCTACCGGTTTAAAGGTAGTCAACATCCTGTTATTCAAAACCCTGGTTCTTTTGTTGACTTCAAAACAAAGGTTGATACGGTTGGTGTCAACATTAACTACAAGTTTTGATCAGCAGCGGTCCGGCAGCAAGGGCAATGGTTAGCCCGTCATAGCAGTATCGATACAAAAATACCCGCCCCGCAAGGGCGGGTATTTTTTTGGGAGTAGGATAGAGGGATAGGGGTCGAGGGATAAGGGTCAGTTCTTGACATTGCATTAAACCAAGCCTACGATCACCCCCATGGCCCGCCCCCTCCGACTCGAATTCGCCGGTGCGCTTTATCACCTGACCGCGCGCGGCAACGCCCGCGCCGATATCTTCGCCGACGACGAGGATCGCCAGTTATTTTTGGATTTACTGGGCAAGGAAATCCGCCAACAAGGCTGGCGTTGCTACGCCTACTGTCTGATGGACAATCACTATCATCTGCTCGTCGAAACACCCGAACCCAATCTGGTGGCCGGCATGCGCCGCCTTAACGGGGTGTACACGCAAAGCTTCAATCGGCGTCACGGCCGCGTCGGCCATGTGTTTCAGGGGCGCTACAAAAGCATCGTGGTGGACAAGGACAGCTACGGGCTGGAGCTGTGCCGCTACATCGTGCTCAACCCGGTGCGCGCCCGCATGGTAAAACGGGCGGCGGACTGGGCATGGAGCAGCTATCGCGCCGGTGCCGGGAAAGCCGCTGCGCCGGATTGGCTGGACGCCGGATGGGCGCGGGCGCTGCTGGGCGGGCGCGAACCCGCTGCGGCCTACGCGCGATTCGTCGCGCAGGGTTTGGGGCAGGCTGCGCCATGGAAAAATCTCAAAGGGCAAATTTGGCTCGGCGACACGGCGTTTCTCAAACGCATGCAGCGGCTTGTGCAAGCCAAGCCTGCCGCCAATGTGCCGCGGCAGAAACGACAACCCGCCCGTCGGTCGGCGGCAGCGGTAACGACACAGGTGCTTTCAACTTACGGTATCAAGGACCAGAAAACATTGCGCAGCCGCGCCCACCAGGAAGCCTTTCAGGCGTGGGCTTATCTGCTGCGCCGCGCGGCCAATCTGCCGTTATCAGCCGCCGCGGAATGTTGCAACGTCTCGCCATCGCGGATATCGAAGATTCAGCGCGGTATCGAGACGGGGGAACCTTCCGCGCAACTGCAAAGGTTGATTGATCGGTATAATGTCAAGAACTGACCCCCATGAGATGCTCGTGCATGCGCTCAACGAGCGCGCCAAACCGTTTTATGAACACTACGGATTTCAGCCCTCGCCGGCGCACCCGATGACGCTCATGCTGCGTTTGACCGGCGTCAAGGTCTGACAGCACGCCTCTTTGCGCGATCCCGGGTTTCGGCGCGCCGTGACTTGGGTCGCTACACGTTAAACCGGAAGTGCATCACATCGCCATCCTTGACGATGTATTCCTTGCCCTCAAGGCGCATTTTGCCGGCCTCTTTAGCGCCCTGCTCGCCCTTGCCGGCGATGTAATCGTCAAAGGCGATCACTTCGGCGCGGATAAAACCTTTTTCGAAATCGGTGTGGATCGCGGCGGCGGCGCGCGGCGCGGTGTCGCCTTTGTGGATGGTCCACGCGCGCACTTCTTTCGGCCCGGCGGTGAAGTAGGTTTGCAAACCGAGCAGCGTGTAGCCCGCGCTGATGACGCGATTCAGGCCCGGCTCGGTCATGCCGATGTCGGCGAGGAATACCGCCTTGTCTTCGTCGCTTAATTCGGCAATCTCGGCTTCGATGGCGGCGCACACGGCCACCACGGGCGCACGTTCGCTTTCGGCATAGCGCCGCACGGCGTCAAGGTGCGGGTTGTTCTCAAAGCCGCCTTCCTTGACGTTAGCGACGAACATCGCAGGCTTGGCGGTAATCAGGCACAGCGGTTTCAGGATTGCTTTTTCTTCTTCGTATAAATCCAGCGAGCGTACAGGCATCGCTTCATTCAGCGCTTTCTGGCATTTTTCGAGCACCGCCATCATGCGCTGCGCCTCCTTGTCGCCGCCCGCCTTGGCCAGCTTGGCGTATTTGGCCATGTGCCGCTCCACCGCCGTGAGGTCCGCCAGGGCAAGCTCGGTGTTGATGGTTTCGATATCGGAAATCGGATCTATTTTTCCCGACACATGCACCACGTTGTCGTCGTCGAAGCAACGCACCACGTGCGCGATGGCATCCGTCTCGCGGATATTCGCCAGAAACTGATTGCCCAGACCCTCGCCCTTGGACGCGCCCGCCACCAGCCCGGCAATGTCCACGAACTCCACGATGGCCGGCAGCAATTTCTGCGGCTTCGCGATATCCGCAAGCTTTGCCAGGCGCGCGTCGGGCACTTCCACGATGCCCACGTTAGGCTCGATGGTGCAGAACGGGTAGTTTTCCGCTGCGATGCCGGCCTTGGTCAGCGCATTAAAGAGGGTGGATTTACCGACGTTGGGCAAACCAACGATGCCGCATTTTAAAGACATGGTGTTTTCCGTAACGCTAGTTTTTCGTGTGTAACTTCAACATCGCCGCTTCCATCTCATCCGCAATGAATTGCGGCCATACATCCAGTGCGCGCGTCATCGCTTTGTCGATTTCGCTTTGTTCCTCGGCGCGCGGGGCGTGCAGCACGTAATCCACCACTTCGCGTTCCGATGCCGCAGTGTCGCGCGGGTGGCCGATGCCGATACGCAGGCGCCAGAAATCCTGGGTGCCGATGCTGGCGGCGATACTTTTTAATCCGTTGTGCCCGGAAAGCCCGCCGCCGAATTTGAGTTTGACGCCGCCCGCCGGCAGATCCAGCTCATCGTGAGCGACGAGTATGTCCTTGGCGGCGATTTTGTAATAACCGGCCAGCGCCGCTACCGCCTGACCCGACACATTCATGAAGGTTTCGGGTTTGAGCAACCACAGGTCGCCGCCGCTGGCCGATGCCTTGACCGCGGAACCCTGAAAACGCGACTCGCGCCGAAACGTTGCGCGCTCCCGATTCGCCACAAGATCAAGCCACCAGAATCCGGCGTTGTGCCGGGTGTGCTCGTATTTGGCTCCGGGATTTCCCAGTCCGACCACCAGCTTCATGCCGACTTATCCATAAAAAAACCCGCCATATCGGGACGATACGGCGGGTTGGTGACAGAATCAATGCGATTATTTTCCGCCTTCTTTCTTGGTGGCAGGCTCTTTCTTGGCGGCAGGCTCTTTCTTGGGGGCTTCTTTCTTTCCGCCATCCTTGGTGCTGCCGCCCGCCGCGGCATCTTCGGGCTTCTGTCCAGTGATCTGGGTGACGGGTGCGCCGGGCACGACTTCTTCCGCCGGAGCTTCTTTCGGCAACTGCACGGTAACCACGCCGGGGTTCTCTTTTTTCCAGCGCGGAGTCGGCTCCACGCCTTTGGGGAACGCCAGATCGTTCACGTGCATCGAGTGCGCGACCTGCAAGTTCGTGACATCGACTTCGATGTATTCCGGCAGATCATCGGGCAGGCACAGAATTTCAAGATCGTTGATGATGTGTTGCACCACGCCGCCGCCGGCTTTGACGCCCACGCAGATATCGGCATTGATAAAGTGCAGTGGCACTTTCATGTGAATTTTCTTGTTTTTGTCGACGCGCTGAAAGTCCACGTGCAGCGCGATCGGCTTGAACGGGTGCATCTGGAAATCGCGCAAGAGCGCTTGCGTGGTCACGCCGTCCACCGTCACATCGAGCACCGAGGCGTGAAACACTTCCAGCTTGAGGTGGCGCAATACGGCGGCCTGATCGAGCTCGACCTTTTGCACCGGTTTGTCGGCCCCGTAAATAATGCCGGGGACGCGCCCGCTGTTACGCAGGCGGCGGCTCGCACTCGTGCCCTGTAGCGTACGCGGGTAGGCAGTTACTGCAATCTTCATTTGATTCTCCTGATAATCGGAACGTCCGCGACCAGATCGTTCCGGGGTTTAATAACGCAATGTTGAGTGTTTAGTGTTGAATGTTTAGTTGAACCGCCACTACGCTCAACCAAACACTAAACACTCAAAACTAAACACTGTGGTGATGGTTATTCCACAAACAATGAGCTGACTGAATCCTCGGCGCTGATGCGGCGCACGGTTTCGGCGAACAGCCCGGCGATCGACAACACGCGGATGCGCTTGCACGCCTTGGCATCCGCGTTAAGCGGTATGGTGTCGGTCACCACCAGCTCATCCAGCTCTGAATTCGTAATGCGTTCGATCGCCTTGCCCGACAGCACCGGGTGCGTGCAATAGGCCATCACCTTCGCCGCGCCGCGTTTGTTCAGCGCCGCGGCCGCTTCGCACAAGGTGTTGGCGGTATCCACCAGATCGTCCACGATGACGCAGGTGCGGCCTTCGATTTCGCCGATGATGTTCATCACCGTGGCCACATTCGGGCGCGGACGGCGCTTGTCGATGATCGCCAAATCGGCCTCGAGGCGCTTGGCCAGCGCGCGCGCGCGCACCACGCCGCCCACGTCGGGCGACACCACCACCAGCTCGTTGATATTCTTTTTCCAGATATCGCCGAGCAGTATCGGGCCGGAATAAATGTTATCGACCGGGATATCGAAAAACCCCTGTATCTGCTCGGAGTGCAAATCCATCGTCAGCACGCGATCCACGCCCACCGTGGTCAGCATATTGGCCACCACCTTGGCGGTGATCGGCACCCGTGCGGAGCTGGGCCGGCGATCCTGCCGCGCGTAACCCATGTAGGGTATCGCCGCGGTAATGCGGCCTGCGGAAGCGCGCTTCAAGCCATCGACCATCACCAGCAATTCCATCAAGGTGTCGTTGGTCGGCTGGCAGATCGACTGCAACACGAACACGTCGCGTCCGCGCACGTTTTCGAGAATTTCGACCATCACTTCGCCATCGGAAAAACGCCCGACTTTGGCGCGCCCCATGGTCAGGTGCAGATGGCTCGCGACATCCGCCGCAAGCTGCGGTATCGCATTGCCGGTAAATACCATTAGCCGATCAAGCATCGCGGGGTAACTCCGAGTGGTTCAACGAGCGAAGCTGCATCAAGAACTGCGACAGAAATTCGTGGCTGGGGAGGTAGGGATCGAACCTACGAATGCCGGAATCGAAATCCGGTGCCTTACCACTTGGCGACTCCCCAATAAAACCTTTAAAAACAAATACTTATACTAATTACTGCGCCAGGCCCCGTAGCGGATGGCGCGCCAATCCGCGCGCCATGAAGCCCGTCATGTCCGGCGGCAACTGCGCGAAGACTCGCCGCGCTTCACCTTCGCCGTCATCATTTTCGCTGCCAAACGGGGCAAACACACAGGCGCCCGACCCCGTCATCAATGCCGGCCCGAACCGGGAAAGCCACGCCAAATGCCGGGCTACCTCTGGATACTGCGCCAGCACCAACGGCTGTAAATCGTTGTTGTTGAAACCTACAGCAGAGTCAGTAAAGCCTTGTATTGTAACCTTTTGGGAGTCCCTTTTCAAATCCGGGTGGCTGAAAACCGCAGCCGTGGACACCGCCACCGGCGGGCACAAAACCACATACCACGCAGGGGGCAAATCCAGTGCCTGAAGTTCTTCACCAATACCCTCGGCCAAGGCATTGTCGCCGAACACGAATACCGGCACATCCGCACCTAATTTAACCGCTAAATCAAGGAGTTGCCTCCTGGAAAGGGCAGTTTTCCACAAGCGATTCAGCGCCAGCAACGTGGTTGCGGCATCTGAACTGCCGCCCCCCAAACCGCCGCCCAGCGGCAAGCATTTATCAAGCCTGATATCCGCGCCCAGTGGCGTGCCGCTGGCCTGCTGTAACGCCTTGGCCGCGCGCACGCACAAATCACTGGATTCGGGAATGCCCGGCAAATCATTGTCGCGCGCGATCACGCCATCCGCACGCACACGAAACCGCAGCGTGTCGCCATGGTCGATAAAACGAAACACCGTCTGCAACAGGTGATAGCCGTCGCGGCGGCGACCCACCACCCGCAGCATCAGGTTAAGTTTGGCGGGCGCGAAATAAGGCGCGGAAAAACCCTGCATCGGGTGTCATCGCGTAATGAAAATGCCGGGGCTGCCGTCGTCAGCCCGCGGCTCGCGCCGCCAACCGTCGATCACCAGACGGATAGTCTGCGCGGCACTGCTCATTTCAACGCGGCGCGGCAAGCCCTCGTACTCCGGCGCGCTGGTGTATTCATAGCCGATGCGCCATCCCGCCTGCGTCATGCGCGTGATGCGTCCGGCGCTATCGCGCTCAACCGCTTCGGTCGCGGCATTCGGCACGGCATTGCCGCGCACCCAGTATTGCAATCGCATCAATGGGAATTCCCAACCCAGCCCCCGTTGCGTCAACGCTTCAACATGCGCGCCGTGGTATTTAGTTTGATCGGCGCCGGTAAGGGTGGCGCCAGTGTGATCCTCGCGCAAATGCGCCAGTGTTTGCCCGGTGGGCGTCATCATCCACAGCTCATCGAAATCCGCGGCATGCTGCCAGCGCACGCTGGAACTGAATGATCGTCCGTTGTAGCTGACCAGCACGCGGCCCAACACATCAAAAGGCGCCGCGCGCGGACCGGCATCGCGCGGCGCAAATATCGCGCAGCCTCCCAGCAACGCCGCCAGGAAAAACGCCGCCAGCGCAACGCCCGCCCCGCGCAAAATCATTTAGCGGCGGGCAGCAATGACGGCGCAAGACGCTTAAGGGTGCCTTGCAGGGTTTCGTTGGTGGGGTGTTCCTTGAGCAGGTCCGTCCAGATTTTCCGCGCTTCATCGCGCCTGCCCTCCACCCACAGCGCCTCGCCCAGATGCGCGCCCACGTCGGCGTCCGGGCGCAGGGCATACGCGCGGCGCAATTCTTTCAACGCCTCGGCGTTCCGCCCCATGCGAAACAACACCCATCCCATGCTATCGATGATGTAGGCGTCCCGTGGCGCCAGTTCGAGCGCTTTTTCGATCAGTTTGTGCGCTTCGGGCAGCCGCATATTGCGATCCGCCAGCGTGTAGCCCCAGGCGTTGTAGGCGTGCGCGTGATCGGGTTGCAACTCCACCACGCGCTTCAAGTTGCGTTCCAGCACGTCGATGCGATCGAGCTTTTCCGCGATCATGGCCTGATCGTAGAGCAGATCCACGGAATCCGGCGTGCCTTCCAGCGTTTTGGCCAGCAGATCGTAGGCGTCTTTGTAGGCCCGTGATTCACGCAGCAGGTTCGCCTCGGCCTGCACCAACTGGATGCGCTGCGCGTCATTGCGCGGCGTGATGGTTTGCAAAAACTTGCGCGCCTCGTCCATTTTGCCCTGCTTGACCAGCACGCCCGCGTAGCGTGCCTGCGCGGTGATGGCGCGCTCGCCCGAGGTCACCCCGGCATACCACTTGAGCGCTTCGTCGTATTGCTTGCGCTCCTCGGCAATCTGCCCCAGCGACAGCCAGATCAGATCGGGCTCCTTGTGGCCCGCCGCCAGCGCACCCTTCAAATGCCTTTCGGCCGCGTCGAAATCGTTCGACTGCAACGCCAGCAGCGCTACCGTCATCGCGAGTTCGGGGTTTTTCGGCGCCGTTGCCACCAGCATCTCGAATTGGCGGCGCGCGTCGGCCTGGCGCTTTTCAGTCGCCAGCAGGCGCGCATAGTTAAGCCGCACGTCGTTGGCTTTCGGGAAGCGCTTGAGATAATCGTCAAAAAACGCCAGTGCCTCGGTGTTGGAGCGCCGTTGCAGCGCCTGCGCCTGATACAGCGCGGCGATTTCAAGGTCGGGCTTGATGCCCAGCGCCGCGCGCGATTCGGCGAGCGACAATTCCACCTCTTCGGCGCTCCACGCCGCCTGCGCGACCGACAAACGCACCTCGGCGATATCGTTATACGGGCGCGCCAATGCGCGCAGCAAATTGACCGCCGCTTTTTTGTCCTTGTGCCGCGCGAGCAACTGCGCGAGCTGCACCATATTCGGCCCCGCGTTGGACTTGTCCGCCGCGAGCCACCTCTCGAGCGGGGCCTGCGCGTCGCCCAAGCGATCCTGCGCCACCAGCAGCGCCGCCATCACCTGCCGCGCCTGCGGCGAGGCGGGGTCGGCCTTCTGCCACAAACTGGCCGCCTCCAGCGCCTCGTTCATCAGCCGCGCATTCCACGCAATTTCAGTGGCACGCTGCGCCACGCGCGGGTCACGGGTGGCGCGCGCGACCTCCAGGAATGCCTGCACCGCGACTTGCGGTTGCCCGCGCTGCACGGCGATCTCGCCCATCATCAACTTGTAAAGCAGCTCCTGCGTCAGTTCGACGCCGGGCAAATTGGCCGGCGGCGTCGGCTTGCCTCCCGGCAGCACATGAACCGGCGCTTGCGCGAACGCCGGCAACACCGGCACGCACGCGCCGGCGATCGCACTGGTGATCGCCAGTATCGCCGTCTTGAATAATCGGGATTGGAATGAGGTCATAAGGGGGCGGCTTCCCGCGACAAGTCACAAAAAAGTGGGATAACCAGATATACCAGATATAACTAAATGATTATTTGGACATTTTGACGGGATTGTCTTCATTAAGTTGCACAGTTTAGGTATATTTCGCACTCACCACAAGCGCGGCTCCCCACACTTCGTATCGATGTCATCGCCCACAGAATCCACGGCCCCGAAGGCGATAACCCTCTCCGCTCGCGGGCTATCGCGCCGCTTCGGCACGCATACGGCGGTGGATGACGTTGATCTGGAATTGCGGCGCGGCGAAGTGCTGGGCTTTCTGGGCCCCAATGGCGCGGGCAAAACCACCTTGATGCAAATGCTCACCGGCAATCTGGCGCCGACCACCGGCTCGGTCAGTGTGTGCGGCGCCGATTTGCTCGACGACCCGGTCGCCGCCAAATCGCATATCGGCTATCTGCCGGAGACGCCGCCACTGTATCGCGACATGACTGTCGGCGAGTATCTTGATCTGGTGGCGCGGCTGCACCGCGTGCCGGGTTCACGCCGCCGCGCCGCCGTCGATAAGGCTCAGGCGCGCTGCGGCTTAAGCGACGTGAGCCGCAAACTGATCGGCACGTTATCCAAGGGCTATCAGCAGCGCGTGGGCATCGCGCAGGCCATCGTGCATGAACCCGATGTGATTATTCTCGATGAACCCACGGTCGGCCTTGACCCCAACCAGATACGCGAGATCCGCGCGCTGATCCGCGAACTCGGCGGCACGCACAGTATTATTCTGTCGACGCACATTCTGCCGGAAGTCGAAGCCATCTGTGACCGCGTGCAGATACTGCATCACGGCAAGCTGGTCTACAGCGACACCATCGCCGCATTAAAACAGTTTCACGGCGGGCGCATTCTGCTGGTGGGTCTGCATCAGCCGCCCGCGCTGCATGAATTGACGGCAATACCCGGCGTCATCCGCGCGGAAAGCTCGGGCGAGCGCCTGTTTCGCGTGCATATCGCCGCCGGCGCCGACCCCACCGCACGGATAGTCGCGCTCGCGGCGGAGCGGCAATGGGGCCTGCATCAAATCGCGCCCGCGCAAACCAACCTCGAGGACGTGTTCGTCAATCTCACCACGCAGGATGCATCAGCGGGAGAAAGAACGTCCGGAGAAAAAGCCACATGATTTTCACCATCGCCGGCAAGGATTTGAAATCGCTGTTCACCTCGCCGATCGCGTGGGTGGTGCTGACATTCGTGCAACTGATCGTGGGCTACGGTTTTCTCAAGCGCTTCGACGACTTCATGCAGATACAACCGCAACTGATCCAGTTGCCGAGCCCGCCCGGCTACACCGAACTGGTGGCGGCGCCGACCTTCGCCACCGCTGCGGCGATCCTGCTGTTCGCGGTGCCGCTGCTGGCGATGCGTATGATCGCCGAGGAGCGCCGCAATCAAACCATGGTGCTGCTCACCTCCGCGCCAATTTCAATTCTGGACATCGTGCTCGGCAAGTTCTGCGCGCTGATGGGCATGCTTCTGCTGATGCTGGCATTGATTACGGTGATGCCGCTGTCGCTTTTCGCCGCGACCCAACTCGACTACCGGCTGATCGGCAGCATCGTGCTGGGTCTGGCCCTGATGGCGGCGGCGTTTTCAGCGGTGAGTCTGTATGTCTCCAGCCTGACCACGCATCCCATCGTGGCGGCGCTGGGAGCGTTCGGCGCGCTGCTGGGCATGGTGCTGATGGGCGAGAACGTCGCCGACAATTTGCAAACGCGCGGCCTCGATGTGCTGGCCACGTTCGCGCAGGTGTTTTCGCCGGTGAAAAATTTCGAGCCGCTGGGCAAGGGCGTGATCGACACCTACGCCATTGCCTGCCTGCTGTTGCTGACCGCGTTGTTTCTGGCGCTGACGGTGCGCCAGCTTGAAGCGCGGCGCCTCCGTGGATAAGGGATAGGCGCACAGCGTGAAAATCTCCAGCAAAATACGATGGCAGTTACTGGCGCAGGGCGGCGCCTTTGTGGCGCTGTTGCTCGCCCTGACCGGATTGCTGGCGTGGGTGGCGCGCGAGTACCGCGCGGAGTGGGATGTCACCGCCAGCGCGCGCAATACGCTATCGCCGGGCACGCAGGATGCGCTCAGGCAGCTCGACGGCGCAGTCAGCGTCACCGCGTACGCGATCACACAGGAAGGCAGCGGCGGCAACCTGCACAAAATAATCCAGGAGAAGATTCGCCCGTGGCAGCGTGTCAAGCCCGACATCGCATTAACGCTGGTCGATCCGCGCGACGACCCCAAACGCGCCAACGCCGCGGGCCTGCGCTCGCCCAATGAGCTGGTGATCGAATACAAGAAACGCAGCGAGCATCTGCCGCTGGGCGAATTTAACGAACAGAACTTCATCAACGCGCTGATTCGTCTGTCACGCACCAGCAACGCGGTGATCTACTGGCTCGACGGGCACGGCGAGCGCAAACTCGATGGCCTCGCCAATCATGACCTCGGCGAATTTGGCCGCCAGTTGCGCCTGAAGGGCTACAAGCTGTCCAGCCTCAATCTGTCCATCGCGCAGGATGTGCCGCGCGATGCCGCCGCGCTCATCATCGCCAGTCCGCAGGCCGACTTGCAGGAGCCTGAAGTCGCAACGCTGCGGCGCCACCTTGATGCCGGCGGCAATTTGCTGTGGCTAATCGACCCGGAGCCGCTGCGCGGGCTGGAGCCGATCGCGGAGTTTCTCGGGCTGGTGCTGACCCCCGGCACGGTGGTGGACCTGGCGGTGAAGCCGCGCGGCGGGCCGCCCACGCTGGCGGTCGGCTCGAACTACGCGCGCCATCCGATTACCGGCGCGTTCCGCCTGAACACGCTGTTCCCCGGCGGCCGCCAGATTGCCACGGTGGAGCCGGCTGAACCGGCGGAACGCGGGGGCTGGCGCATGACGCCGCTGGTCGAAGTCGCGCAACGCGGCTGGGTCGAAACCGGCAAGCTCGATGACAAACCGGTGTTCGACAAAGACCGGGATTTGCCTGGCCCGGTGAATATCGCCACCGCGTTCGAGCGCACTACGAACGACCGCCAACAGCGCGTGATTGTCGTCGGCAACGGCAATTTCGTGTCCAATGCGTTTCTCGGCAACGGCGGCAATCTGCAACTCGGCGTGGCGATGCTGCATTGGTTAAGCGGCGACGACAAACTGATCACGATCCCGCCGCGCCCCGCCGCCGACGTGCAGATCAGCATCGATCAGATGACGCTGTATCTGATTGCGTTTTCATTTTTGCTGGTGCTGCCGCTGGTGTTTGCCGTGACCGGCATCGTGGTGTGGTGGCGCCGGCGCAAAGCCGTCTGAACCGCCATGCGTAAAAGCTGGATCACCCTGGCGGCGCTGTTGGCGGGCGTCGTCGCGCTGGGTCTGTTCGCGTGGTTAAAGCCGCCCAAACCGCAAACCGCCGCCGTCGCGGTATCCGCACTCAAATCCGCCGACGCGCACACCCTGCGTTTGTTACACAAAGGCAAGCCGCTGGCGACGCTTGAGAAGCGCGGCGCGACGTGGTTCATGACGGCGCCGATGCAAGCGCCCGCCGACGATTTTCAGCTACTGCGCGTGCTGGCGATACTCGATGCCAAAAGCGCATTGCAGTATCCGCTGGCACACCTAGCGAAATTCGAGCTGGATGCCCCGCTGACGGAAATCATCATCAACGATCAGCGCTACGCCTTCGGCGCGATCAACACCGTGACGCGCGAGCAATACGTGCTGACGCCGCGGCACGTGTTCCCGGTGGCGCTGAACTACGGCGCTGCCGTTCCCGCAGACGCCCGCGCCCTGTTGCGGCGCAGCGTGCTGGCGCCGGGCGAAGCGCCGGCGCGCTTCGAGTTCGGCGTGTTCACGGTCGATACCGATGGCAAAAAATGGAGCGCCGCGCCACCGGCGGGCGAACTGTCGCAGGACGATTACAACCGCTGGGTAGCGCAATGGCGCGAAGGAAACGGACTGCGCGCCGAAGCCATCGATAAGCGAAAACCCGCCAGTGAACTTCACATTACGCTCAAAGACGGTGCCAGAATTTCGCTCGGCGTAGTGCAGACCGAACCGGAGCTGATCGTGCGGCGCGTTGACGCGGGATTACAGTTCGTCTTCACCGCCGAAGTGGGCAAAAAAATGCTCTCGCCGCCGGTTGCAAATAAATAATGTAACTATCTGTTTTTAAATAGATTTAATGCCAGAACTCCCTGAAGTCGAAACCACCCCGTCGCGGCCTGCTTGCGGCGATGGAAGGGGTGCGTATCGAGCGCGCCGTGGTGCGCGAGCGGCGCATGCGTCAACCCGTGTCGCGCGCGCTGCCCCAGTGCGTGGAAGGGTTGACGATCCGCGCGCTGACACGCCGCGCCAAATATTTATTGATCGATTGCGGCAGCGGAACCTTGATTGTTCATCTGGGCATGTCAGGCCGCGTGTGGCTGGTGGATCACGACACCCCGCCGGAAAAACACGACCACTTCGACCTGATGCTCGCCAACGGCAAGACCATGCGCCTGCGCGACCCGCGCCGCTTCGGCTGCGTGCTGTGGCATCCGTCGCACGGCGGCGACGTGATGCAGCACAAGCTGCTGGCGTCCCTTGGCCCGGAACCATTGTCGGACGATTTCAACGGCGCAGCCCTCTACCACGCCATCCGCAAGCGCGGCTCAGCCATCAAACTCGTCATCATGGACAGCCACGTCGTTGTTGGCGTGGGCAACATCTACGCCAGCGAAGCGCTGTTTCGCGCGCGGATCAGCCCGCGTATCGCCGCGCGACGCCTCACGCGCGCGCGCTGCGACGTGCTGGCGGGCGTCATCCGTGAAACGCTCAGTGAAGCCATCACCGCCGGCGGCAGCAGCATCCGCGATTACGTCGGCAGCGACGGCATGACCGGCAATTTTCAGAGCAACTTCGCGGTGTATGGCCGCGACGGCGAGCCGTGCCGTACCTGCGGGACAACGATTAAATGCCTGGCGCAGGGGCAGCGGTCCACGTTTTATTGCCCAAAGTGCCAAACCAACGCAGGGCGGGTGCTACCCCGCCTTCCGCCGGCAACACGAAAGGCGGGATAGCACCCGCCCCACGCAATTACGCAACCGCGGGGAACCGATAAAGCCGCACCGGGTTATCCAGCAGAATTTTCCTGCGCGTGGCGGCATCCGGCGCCCACGCCGCCAATTGCTCGACCAGCGTGCCGGTGTTGGGCATTTCACCTTCCATCATCACGTGCGGCCAGTCGGTGCCGAATACCAGTTGATCCGGCGCATCGAGTTCAGCATCGGTGATGCCTACACTTGGCAGCGCGACGCCGCGCAGCCTGCCGTTGGATTGCGCGATGGCATCCACGATCACGCTGTTATTCGCGCCATGCACGCCCGATTGCACAATCACGCCGCGCGCAAAACCCGCTGCATCGTGCATCGCAAGGTAGTCTTGCAGATAAACCGGCGGCGGCGTGTACAGCCGGTCATCGGCGTAGCCGTACTTTGCGCGCTCGCCGAACACGTGGGCGTGTGGCTGTCGGTTGCGCCCGGCGGCAGGGTGAACGACGGCTTGCGCGTGTTCAGATCAGGGCCGGGGCAGACGGGCGGGTTCGGGTTTGCTGTTATGGGTTGTCATGATTTGAAAAGAAAATTAACCACGGATGAACACAGATAAACACAGATAAGGTCAAAAGCGAAATACCAAGCTCATTTATCACGGAACACACAGA
>JANPOH010000263.1:0-8148 GCA_031427895.1 Betaproteobacteria bacterium | reverse complement strand
CCGCCGTGCGCTTCGGTTTCGGCTTTCGCTTCGTGGCCTGCGGCCCGTTCCGGCAAAAGGAAATGTCGGGGTGGGACACGCACTACGCGGTGTCCACATCGCTTTATCCGCTGCTGCACAACGAAACCGCGCCGCCGCCGTTCTTCAAGGCGATGGTGGAGCGCGGCCATGTGGGCATGAAGGCCAAGCATGGGTTCTGGTCGTGGACGGATGAATCGATCGCGCAGGAAAAAGCGCGCATAGAAAAGGCGTTGCAGGCCGGCTTTGCGATTCTGCAAGCGGATCAGAAATAAATCGCGGTGGCGCGGTGGCGCGGTGGCGCGGCAGCGCCACGGCAGGATTATTTCGACTGCATCACGGCATCCAGCGCTTGCTCCGGGTCAACGTCGTACAGGCCCGCCTGCAGGCCGCGCACGATGCGGTACGGCTCTCCCGTGGGCGTTGGCGGGTCGGTCACCAGATCGAGCATCGTCGGCGCCGCAAACGGCTGCCGCTCGAAATCCATCACCAACATGACGCGCGGCTTGAGACGCCGGGCGCGGTTTTGCGAAACCACGACCGCGACCTCGGACGTATTCAGTTCCACCAGACTGCCCACCGGGAACACACCCACGCACTGGATGAACGCTTCCACCAGATCGGCCCGGAATGACTTATTGCGCGTCGAATACAGCTCGTGCAGGGCTTGCTGCACGGAGATGGATTTCGCATAGGGCCGCGCGCTGATCATCGCGGTGTAGGCATCCACCAACCCCGCCATGCCGCCGAGCGTGGATATCGCGTCGCCCGCCAGGCCGTTGGGATAGCCGCTGCCGTCGTAGCGCTCGTGATGCTGCCGCACGGCGTCGATCAATTCCTGGGTCATGTCCTTGGACGCACGCAGAATCTCGACGCTGTGGGTGACATGGTTCTGCAGAATGAGGAGCTCGGCCGCGGTCGGTTTCCCGCGCTTATTCAGCAGCGCCGGCGGGATTTTTACCTTGCCGACATCCTGCATCAGCCCCACGGTTCCGATCACCTGCAACTGCGCCTCCGGCAGCCCCATGTGACGGCCAAACGCAATCAGGTAAATCGCCGTGTTCAGCCCGTGATTGTAGGTGTAGGCATCCACGCTTTTCAGGCGCGATAACCAGATCAGGCCATCCGGATTACGCACCACCGACTGCACCATCCAGCCCACGGCCTCGCCGACTTTTTCAAGGTCGGGCGCCTTGTTGTTGCTTAGGTCGGCGATGACTTCCTGTACGACAGCCTCTACCTTTTTGTGCGCCTCCTTTGCCAGCGGGAGCTCTTCTTCAACCACGCTCATGTCCACGTACACCGGCGCGTTGGCGCTTGCGCTGTCCCGACCGCCGCTTTGTTCGCCCCCGGCCCCGGCGCCACGCAGACCGAACAAACGCGCAATACGTCTTAGCCATCCGCCGCGTGCGGCCAGTTCTTTCTCGGTGTAAACGCGTACGCTGGCGGTCGGATCTGTCGCGCGCTCGATATAGGCGCGCTCTTCCTGACTAATGCCCATCTCGCGGGGCGCGGGCTTGGGTTTGGGCTTGTCCTCGTGGATGATGACGGGCGACTCTTGCGCCGACGCGGGCCGAGCCGGTGCGGCAGTAGTCGGCCGCTCCGCGGCATCGGGGCGGCGTACGGACGAAAAAGCGGCGCGCAGTATTCGTCCTATGGCGCCAAGCAAACTTTCGTCTGGTTTATCCGGCGTGTTGTCGTTTTGGGCTTTCGCGTACGGCTCCTTACGCGTGCGCTGCAGGGCGGATTTTTCGGCTACGCCGGCGCGAAACTGATCGCCCAGCGACTGGGTGCGCTCCACGAACACATGCTCGCAGCAATGCTGGAGTTGCTCGATCTGCTCTTGCGAATCAATGACGAAGCCCTGAATTAAAAACGGCGACTCCAGCCAGGGCCGGTCGAGTTCAGCCACAAACATACCCTTCGCGAGTTTGTCGACAGCAATCTGCTCCTTCATCGTACGGCCACCGCAGCGTTATTCGGCATACCAGGTAATTTTTCATGCCTCGGTGTGTTGTGCTGCTGGTGTTGAATCCGCGCGCGGCGCGAACCGGCGCAACGTAGCCTGCAATGCCTTTACATTAAAGGGCTTCATCAGATACTCGTCCATGCCCGCGGCAATGCAACGCTCGCGTTGCTCCTCGGGAGGGTGCGCCGACAATGCGACGATAATTCTGCGCGCGCCCGTTTCTTGTTCCTCCCGGCGTATCGCGGCAACCGCCTCAAAGCCGCCCATGACCGGCATTTCAAGGTCCATGAATATCAAATCGTAGTTATTTTTCCGCAGCTTCTCAACCGCCTCCGCGCCATTCTCTACCAGCGTGCATTCCACGCCCTGTTTTTTCAACAATAGCTCTATAAGTAATTGATTATGCTCGTTATCTTCTGCGACCAACACGCGCATTCCCTTGAGCGGATCCACGCTCGCCTCGGCGGGCGCCGTTACGGGTGCCGGCGCCGGCGCGGTCGTGCCTGCCCCTGCGGCCACGGCCTCGGCCTTGAACGGCAATTCAAATGAAAACACCGACCCTTTGCCCACTTCGCTGCTGACCAAGATATCTCCTCCCATTAACGCCACCAACGACTTGCAGATGGATAATCCAAGGCCCGTGCCGCCGTATTTGCGCGCCGTGCTGGCATCGGCCTGCGTATAACGCTCGAACATCGTGCCCAACTTGTCGGGCGGGATGCCGATGCCGGTGTCAGCAACTGAAAACCGAATGCGCGCACCATCCCCGTCGTGTCGAACCACCTGCGCGCGAATGGCTACTTTGCCTCGCACCGGCGTGAACTTGATCGCATTGCTGATCAGATTGAGCAGTATCTGGCGCAAGCGCAGCGAGTCGCCGGTCAATACATCCGGCACCTCGTTGTCGATAACCAGATCCAGGGTGATTTCTTTCTCGCGCGCCTTTACGCCTTGCTCCTGTACGACTTCATCCAGCGTTTGGCGCAACTCAAATTCCGCGTATTCGATATTGAGTTTGCCGGCCTCAATTTTCGCCAGGTCCAGTAAATCGTTAATCAGGGTCAGCAGGCGCGTGCCGGCGCCCTTGATGCGCCGCGAATAATCCCGCTGCGTGTTGTCCAGCGTCGAGGTCAGCAGCGCATCCGAAAAGCCGATAATCGCATTCAGCGGTGTGCGGATTTCGTGGCTGGTGTAGGCCAGAAACTCCCCCTTGGCCTGATTGGCGTCGTCGGCCACTTGCTTGGCGATTTTCAATTCTGCCTCGGCGCGCTCGCGCTCGGTCACCACTTGCGCGAACAAACGGTTTGCGGTTTCAGCGCCGCGGATCATGGCCGCATCGGATGCGCTGCGCTGCTCGAATCGCGCCATGTTCGCGGCAAGATTGTCACGATAGCGATTCAGCACAAACCACGCGGTCAGCAACAGCGCAAAAATCAGTAATACCGGCGCCGCCAATGCCGCCGCATCGATCAGCAACAACTTGGCCATCAACGGCAGCAGCGCCGATAACAGAAACACCGCCAGCGACACGCGCGACGGGCACAGCGATTGCGCGGACACCACCACCAGGGCCATCGCCGCGACCACGGCGATGTTGTGCGGCGTGGAATCCGCGCTCAAAAACGCAAACGCCAGCCAGCCCCAGGCGCCGCCCAACAGCAAATTGCTGCCCGCGATAATCCGCTCCCAATTCGCATCTTCCTTCAGGCCGCTCCCCGCGCGGCCATAAGCGCGGTGCAACAGGAAGCGCTGGGCAATCGCGCTAACCATGCCCACCAGCCATACCAGAAGATGCATGGTGTTCGCGCCAGGCCACAAGGCAACCGCGACGAGTATCGCGGCCATGGCATTCGCGGTTAATCCATAGTTGCTGACGCCCTGCAAAAGCGCCATTTCGTCGACGCGGAAGCGCTCCGCATCGCGTCGATCAGACACGCGCCGCTCACGCGCGTTGTCTGCAAAATCGCCCTGGCTTTCAGGTAACGGCATAGTATGATCGCGGTAGATGGCAGACACCCGCCTCGGCCCGCGCGGTTGCCGGAGGACGAACTGGATGTCCTCGTTAATTTGCCTTAAATTCTACCCGTAAAGGAGCGCATTTACACTTATTTGCGCGCCTTGTCTGGAGGATAACCGCCTTTGCATGCCCCATGCATGCGCCCGCCGGCAGGCGCGAAAAGGCGCAAATCAACGGGAATTATGACGGAAATGGAATAATGGAATGGTGGCCAAGGGCGGAATTGAACCACCGACACACGGATTTTCAGTCCGCTGCTCTACCAACTGAGCTACTTGGCCCCGTACTACAGGAAGGCCGCTATTTTATCGTACCGTGCTTGCAGCGCAAACCGTTGATTTAAAAAACATACTGTCCACGGTAAAACGGGCAAAAACAAACCCCGCTTTGCGGGGTTTGTTTTTGTGCGGAGGGAGGTTACGTAGGGAACCGCAGGTTCCCTACGTTCGATAAAGAAAAAGCCCCGCGTAGCGGGGCTCTATCTTGACGGAAGGGGGTAACGGGGGAAACCGTGCGGTTTCCCCCGTTCGTAATCCGCCCGCAGGAAATGTAATCGCTTCGCGATTACATTCCCATGTCGCCCATGCCGCCATGACCATGACCATGACCGCCGCCGCCCGACTCTTCCTTCGGCGATTCGGCAACCATCGCATCGGTTGTCAGGATCAAACCGGCGATCGACGCGGCGTTTTGCAACGCGCAGCGTGCGACTTTGGTCGGATCCAGTACGCCCATCTGCACCAGATCGCCATACTCGCCCGTGGCGGCGTTGTAGCCGAAATTGCCTTTGCCTTCGACCACTTTGTTCAGCACCACCGAGGGCTCATCACCCGCGTTGGCGACAATCTGACGCAGCGGCTCTTCCAGTGCGCGCAACACGATCTTGATGCCGGCATCCTGATCGGAATTGTCGCCTTTTACTTTGCCTACGGCCAAGCGCGCGCGGATCAGCGCAACACCGCCACCCACCACGATGCCTTCTTCGACGGCCGCACGGGTTGCGTGCAGGGCGTCTTCGACGCGGGCTTTTTTCTCTTTCATTTCGAGTTCGGTCGCGGCACCAACACGGATCAGCGCAACACCGCCGGCGAGTTTCGCCACGCGCTCTTGCAGCTTCTCTTTATCGTAGTCGGAGGTCGCTTCTTCGATCTGCGTGCGGATGTTCTTCACACGGCCTTCGATGCCCGCTTTGTCGCCGGCGCCGTCGATCAACGTGGTGTTTTCCTTCTCAATCTCGATGCGCCTGGCGCGGCCGAGGTCTTTCAGCGTCGCTTTCTCGAGCTGCAGGCCGACTTCTTCCGCGATCACGGTGGCGCCGGTGAGAATCGCGATGTCTTCGAGCATGGCTTTGCGGCGGTCACCGAAGCCTGGGGCTTTCACCGCGCAGGTTTTCAGGATGCCGCGCAGGTTGTTCACCACCAGGGTGGCCAGTGCTTCGCCGTCAACTTCTTCGGCGACGATCAGCAGCGGCTTGCCAGCTTTGGCTACTTGCTCAAGCAACGGCAGCAGGTCGCGAATGTTGGAGATCTTTTTGTCGTGCAACAGCACGTACGGATCTTCCAGCAAGGCGATTTGCTTGTCCGGATTGTTGATGAAATACGGCGACAGATAACCGCGGTCGAACTGCATGCCCTCGACCACTTCGAGTTCGTTTTCGAGCGTCTTGCCGTCTTCAACGGTGATGACGCCTTCTTTGCCCACTTTGTCCATCGCGTCAGCAATGATTTTGCCGATCGAGGCATCGGCGTTGGCCGAGATCGAGCCGACTTGCGCGATTTCTTTGTTGGTGGTGCAGGGCTTGGAGATCTTTTTCAGTTCTTCAACGGTGGCGGCCACGGCTTTGTCGATGCCGCGCTTCAGATCCATCGGGTTCATGCCGGCGGCAACGAACTTCATGCCTTCCTGCACAATCGCCTGCGCCAGCACGGTGGCGGTGGTGGTGCCGTCGCCGGCGATGTCGGAAGTCTTGGAAGCGACTTCTTTCACCATCTGCGCACCCATGTTTTCAAACCGGTCTTTCAACTCGATTTCTTTAGCCACCGACACGCCGTCCTTGGTGACGGTGGGGGCGCCGAAGCTGCGCTCCAGCACGACGTTGCGGCCTTTGGGTCCGAGGGTCACTTTGACCGCGTCGGCAAGTATGTTCACACCGGCCACGATTTTGTGGCGGGCATTTTCATGAAATTTTACGTCTTTAGCTGCCATGATTATTTCTCCTGATAGGTTTCAGCGGCTTACTTGAGTGAATTATTCAACCACGCCCATGATGTCTTCTTCGCGCATCACCAGCAGCTCATCGCCGTCGACTTTGACGGTCTGGCCGGAATATTTGCCGAAGAGCACACGGTCGCCGACTTTGACATCCATGGGGATCAACTTGCCATCATCGCCACGCTTGCCCGTACCAATGGCTTTGACTTCACCTTGATCAGGTTTTTCGGCGGCGGTGTCGGGGATAACGATACCAGAAGCGGTTTTGCGTTCCTCTTCCAGCCGCTTCACGATAATACGGTCGTGCAACGGACGAATTTTCATAAGCTTTCTCCTGTTGAATTGATCTGTACGGAAACGAAATCTTCGGAGCGGCAGCGGGACACCATCGCATATGAATGGTGTGATGCCGGAGGCCTGTTAGCACTCAACTCCGATGAGTGCTAATAGTAATGCCGTACCGCAGCAAATTCAACAGGTTTGTACGCAAAAACAGCGAGTTAGCCACCGTAAACAAAGGCGGCGTGCCGACAAAACATCTTAACTATTTGTTTTTACTACACTATTACTATATGAGTTAGCACTTGCTTACGTTGATTACCAGGCAGCCGTACGGATGAGTTCCACGCCATCCACGGTCATTTTCCAGCGCCCCGCCGCCTCGCGCGGCGGGCTGGACACCACAAAGGTGGTAGTCCACATGACGATGCCCACGACAAAATTATCGCCCTCGAATCTTTTCAGCGGCGCGTTGATGGTGGTTTTGGTCGCGCCCTTATTGCGCGCGTAGGACACATTGCCGTCCTGCTTGATCAGCAGGCGCATGCCCGGCGCGTTCCATTGCCCGACGTACGCAGATTTCTCCGGCGGCACCGGATTCGCGCACGCCACAAGCAGTAACAGCGACAGCAGCAGCGCGCAAGCCAGCCACGGGCAGCGGCGTTTCATCGCCACGCCAAAACGTGTGGCTCATCCCGTCTTACTGGGCCATCAGGAAGCTTCGCTAAATTGCTCGCTGCGCGGCCCCGGCATGCCCAAACGGTACACCGTTTGACGCCGGCCTTCGCAACTGAGCGGTATCGGATGCACGGGGCAGCGCCCGGCGCGACGGCCTTCCGGCGTCAAGGTCGCATCCGCCGCGACCTCGCCCCAGATGCCGCCGCTGACGGGACGGAACATCCACAACAAATAGCCGCGCAGCGCCGCAAGTTTCAGCAGTTCGTCGGCATCCGGCGCATCGCTCACCACCAACTGCTGCCCGTTGACGCCGTACGGAACCGCGCCAAACGCCTGCAAGCATTCCAGCGGCTCGCTGGCGCGCGCGCCCGGCCGGGCGCAACCGGGGCGCTCGGCGCGCGCCACATCCCATGCGCCCAACTGCCATGCCGCGTCCAGTGTCGCCTGATCGACCGCCGCCCAATCATCCCAGCGCTCGTTCACCTGCAACGCCGAGCTCGGAATCGGCGTATAGGCGACCGCCTGCGCTTGTTCAATATCAGCGAGCCTCTCCTTGATGAAGCCATGCCAATGCAGCGTGAGAATGATCGGAGTGTCGGGGCACGGCACCGCCGCAAGCGTGATGCCAACGAGCGGCAAACCGGTGGCGGCGATCTGGCCTTCAATGCGTTCAAGCAGTTCCATGAGCGGCTATCTCCTGTTCAGCGATGAAGCGGTGATAAACTCAAATGCGAAAATGCGGAAATGCAAAGCGCGTGCCGTATCAATAATAACGGCAGGCAGCAGAGGAAAGTTGACCCAGGCGGCACGGAAATGTGCGCGGCGATGTAACGAGGTAGTTCGGAACCTGCGACGCTCATTCAGATGTCGATGGTTTTTTTGTGGTTGGACAACTTTATAGGCAATTGCCGCACGCAATGCAAACCAGCACTCGCAACAGTCTGCTGCTAAAACGCAGCCTCGCTGCCGTGTGGCA
>JANPOH010000262.1:0-3789 GCA_031427895.1 Betaproteobacteria bacterium | reverse complement strand
TATTCATATCACCTCGCGCACCGCCGCCGACCTGGACGCCGCGAAGAAAAAAATTACCGATGTCTACAAGGTCAACGTCACCTGCCACCCGTGCGATCTGGGTGCGGAAGGCGCGGCCGAGAAGCTGGCCAAAGAAGTCGGTGACATCGATTTTCTGGTGAACAACGCCGGCGCGATTCCGCAGGGCACGGTGGTCAGCCTCGACGAAAAAACCTGGCGCACATCGTGGGATTTGAAGGTGTGGGGTTTCATCAACCTCACCCGCGAGTACTACGCGCGCATGGCGAAAAAGAAAAGCGGTGTGATCGTCAATATCATCGGCGCGGCGGGCGAGCGGCATTCATCGAACTACATCGCGGGCAGCATGGGCAACGCGAGTTTGATGGCATTGAGCCGTGCGCTGGGCGCGGACAGCCACCAAGATGGCATACGCGTGATCGGCATCAACCCTGGCGGCACCGAGACCGACCGGCAGGTGGTGCGTTGGCGCGCACGTGCGGAAAAAGAACTCGGCAGCGCCGACCGCTGGCGCGAACTGGTGAAGGATCATCCGTTCGGCCGGCTGGGCACGGTGGATGAAGTCGCCAACATGGTGGCGTTTTTGTGTTCGCCGGCGTCGGGCTACACCACGGGCTGCGTGATTACCATTGATGGCGGTTCGTCACACGCGAAATAATCGTTTAAAAACAAATAGTTAAATCATTCACCGCGTCTCTGCGGTAAGATTTTTGGGCTTTACGTCGCGCGCTGATAGCGCCGCAACACCACCCTCAGCACATCGTTCAGATGCGGACGCATGCGTTTGGTCCACTCGGTAAACGCCGCCGTTTTCCACGCATCCGACGCGCAGGTTTCCGGCTTGTCGATTTCGTAAAGTGCGATGTAGTTGTGCGTGCCGGCGAGCGAGTGGAAAAAGCGCGCTGACGCCACGCCCGGCACCTTGGACAAGCGCGGTATGTGTTCTTCGGTGTACCACTGGCGTATCTCGGCCTCGTGCTCCGGTTTGACCTTGCTGGCGAAGATCATCAGGTTCTGCGTGGTGTTGCGCGCCACTTCGTTGCCGGGCACCAGTTGCTCGCCTTCGATGCGTAGCAAACGCTGCGCCTTGCCCGTCATGCGCTTGCTCCACGGCGACAGATTCTCGCGGCCAATCGCCTGATACGGCGGGCTATGCAGCACCGCGTGCGACTTCAGATCGTAAGTCGCAATCGCCACCTTGGGGTCGTCCACGCCCTGCCAGCGCACGCAGTTGATGAAGCCCTTGCAGCGCCGCCGCTCGGGCAGATGCTCGGTGTCGTACCAATCGTTGAATTCGCCGGCATCGACCATGCTGTAGTTAAAGCCCGCTACCAGTAAACCGTTTGGTGTGCTTGCCACGTTGTTCTCCTTTTTTAAACTGCGTGAGGTGCGAGGCGTTAGGCGTAACCCCGGAACGCGGCGACGCGCCCACGCCCCACTCCTCACGAACTAACTAATCCACTCGAATATTCGCCGCCTTCACCACCGGCGCCCACTTGGCGATTTCCGCGCGGATGAAGTCGCCGAATTTCTCCGGCGGACCGCCCACGGGCTCGTAGCCGAATTCGATCATGCGCTTGTTCATGGCAGGCGCGGCGATGATGCGATTGAAATCGGTATTCAACCGCCGGATGATTTCGACAGGCGTGGCGGCGGGCGCGAGCATGCCGTTCCACGAAGTCACGTCGTAGTCCTTGATGCCGGTCTCCTGCACCGTCGGCAAATCGGGCATGGCGAGCGCGCGTTTCGCACTGGTCACCGCGATGGCTTTCATCTTGCCGGACTTCACGTGCTGAATAATGGTCGCCGGCTCGCCGAAGATCATCGCGATTTCGCCGCCCATCAGCGCAATCGCCGCCGGGCCGCCGCCCTTGTACGGCACGTGTGTCAGCGGCGCGCCGGTCACGGAGGCAAACAACGCGCCGGCCAGATGGTTGATCGCGCCGTTGCCGCTGGAGCCATAAGTGAACTGATCGGGTTTTGATTTCGCCAGCGCGACTATGTCGCGCGGCGTTTTTACCGGCAGCGAGGGATGCACCACCACCACCTGCGGCACCGACGCCATCCAGATGATCGGCGCGAAGTCGCTCTCGCGAAACGGCATCTTGCGGTAGATGTGCGGGTTGATCGAGTGCGTGCCTGAATACGCGAACACAATCGTGTAACCGTCGGGCGGCGACTTGGCGGCAATTTCCGCGCCGATGTTGCCCGCCGCGCCGCCGCGATTGTCAATGACGACCGGCTGGCCCAGCGCCTCCGACACCGACATCTGCAATATGCGCGACAGCACGTCCGCGCCGCCGCCGGGCGGCCACGGCACGATCCAGCGGATGGTTTTGGCGGGCCACGCCTGGGCGTGCGCGGCGGTCGCACACAACCCATTCAACGCAAGCGCCATCGCCGCGCATCGAACATGCGTTATTTTCATTTCGGCTGCTCCTCCGTCAAATTCACATACCGCTTTGATGCGGGTGCGTAGATTGCCACATCCGCCGGCAAGGCCGGTAGCGCGTTTTTGCTCACCACGGCAATGCCGCGATAAGGCGTTGAACAATCAATGCCCGCCACTTTAAGCCAGGTGAAAGGTAACGCCGCCAACGCGGCATCCGGCGCATCGCGATCCGCCACCAGCAACACCTGATCATCGTTCACCACCGGCGCGCGATCAAGGCCGTCAAACAGATTGCGCCGGTACCACTGCCGGTCGATCAACGGCAACCAATCGCCCATGCCGCGCACGCTTTGGTAATACTCGCCCTTGAACACCTCCGCCGACGCCACGCCGTAGATCGCGAGCGACGGCGGATGGCCGGGATGCGTGGTGATGAAGCGCTGTGCCGAGAATACGCCGGGCACGGTGGCCATGATGCGCAGATGCTCGAAGTACCACTGCGCCCAGTCCGCCTCGCGCGTGCGATCGGTGATACCGCTTTGGCTGTTGAAGATCAACGATTACGCCGAACGCAGCTTCTTCACCACCTTCTTCGATGCCCCCGGCTCCGACAACTTGCGCAGCAAGCTGCCGCAATTCATGATCTGCGGATCAACGCCCATGGCGTCATACGCCTGCCACGCCGAGGCCTGCACCGCCGAATACACCGGCTTGCCAAGATCGCGCTCCAGTTGATCGAGCACTTCGAGCGCGCGCAACTGCGTGCAGGCGACGAACACCGCTTCGGATTTGGGTGACGTCAGCTCTTTCACCTTGCGGTAAATTTCATCCGGCGTGATCTTGGCGTGGTCGAACATATCGAGCATGTCGAAGGTGCCGAGCTTCACCACGTCGATGCCGTGCGCTTTCAAAAAATGCTTCAGCCGCTCGTTGGTGACTTCGACATAGGGCGTGACGATATCGACTTTCTTGAAGCCGCCCGCCTGCAAACACGCCGCCATGCCGCCCGCAGTGGTGACCGTCGGCGCCTTGGTGATGGCGGTCAGTTGTTCGCAGATTTTTTTGTTCCACGTCGGGCCTTCAAAAAAACTGCCGCTGGTGCAGCCGTAGACCACCACATCAGGCTCGATCATGCCCACGTCGCGCGCGGCGGCTTTGCTGGCGTCTTCCATGCCGCGCAGCGTTTCCGGCGTGCCGTGGCGTCCGCCCGCGATGCGCGCGGTATGCACTGACACGCCGGGCGGCGCGATTTTCCAGAACTCGGTTTCCATGGTGGTATTGATCGAGGGAACCAGCAAGCCTATGCGTCCGCGCCATCCGTACATGTTTTTTCTCCTGAATGAAAAGTCGAAATCGTTTGCGATTTATATTCCTCGGTA
>JANPOH010000261.1:0-4316 GCA_031427895.1 Betaproteobacteria bacterium | reverse complement strand
GGAATCCGATGGCGGCGGCGACTACACGCTGGAGGTGGTCGAAAAAGCCGCGCGCGGCACCGAAGTCACGCTGCACCTGCGCGAGGGCGACGGCGATCTGGCGGATTTCACCAATGGCATGCGCCTGCGTAGCATCATCCGTAAATACTCCGACCACATCACGCTGCCGATTTTGATGCAGGTCGAGGAATGGGACAAAGACAACAGCGTCTACCGCACCACCGGCAAGGACGAAACCGTCAATCAAGCCAGTGCGCTGTGGGCGCGTGCGAAGAACGACATCACCGAAGAGCAATATCACGAGTTTTATAAGCACGTGGCGCATGACTTCGAGGCGCCGCTGGCGTACTCGCACAACCGCGTCGAGGGCCGCAAGGAATACACCCAACTGCTTTACATCCCCGCGCGCGCGCCGTTTGATTTGTGGGATCGCGAGCACCGCCGCGGCATCAAGCTCTATGTGCGGCGCGTGTTCATCATGGACGACGCCGAGCAACTGCTGCCGGTGTATTTGCGCTTTGTGCGTGGCGTGATTGATTCCGCCGATCTGCCGCTGAACGTGTCGCGCGAAATACTGCAAGAGTCAAAAGACATCGAATCCATGCGCGCGGGCAACATCAAGCGCGTGCTGACCATGATCGAGGACCTCGCCGAAAACCATAAAGAAAAATTCGCTACCCTCTGGAAGGAATTCGGCAGGGTCGTCAAAGAGGGCGTGGTCGAGGATCACGGCAATCGCGAGCGCATCGCCAAGTTGCTGCGTTATGCCTCCACCCACACCGACTCTGACGCGCAAGAGGTGTCGCTCGCCGACTACGTGTCGCGCATGAAGCCCGAGCAGGAGACGATTTACTTTGTCACCGCTGAAACCTTTGCCGCCGCCAAGAACAGCCCGCACCTGGAAGTGTTCCGCAAAAAAGGCGTCGAAGTGTTGCTGATGTGCGAGCGTGTCGATGAATGGGTAAGCCAGCATCTCACCGAATTTGAAGGCAAGAAATTGCAGTCGGTGGCGAAAGGGCGGCTTGAACTTGGCAAGCTCGAAGACGAGGCCGAGAAAAAAGCGGCCGAAAAGGAGGAAAGCGATTCCAAGCCGCTGCTGGAGCGCATCAAGAAATCACTGGGCGAAACCGTCAAGGACGTGCGCGTGACGTTGCGCCTGACCGATTCCCCCGCGTGTTTGGTGGCCGACGAACACGACATGGGCGCCAACTTCGCGCGCATGCTGAAAGCCGCAGGCCAGAACATCCCGGCGTCAAAGCCCATTCTGGAAATCAACCCGCATCATCCGCTGGTGCAGCGCCTGAAAGACGAAACCGACGAGTCACGTTTCGCTGATCTGGCGAAGGTGCTGTTCGATCAATCGCTGCTCGCCGAAGGCGGGCAACTTGAAGACCCGGCGGGGTTTGTGAAGCGTTTGAACCAGTTGATGCTGGCGCTGGGACGGTAGCTGCCCGCACAAAAACGCGGCGTTGGCGGATCGGCGTGGATAGAATGTAAGTATTTGTTTTTAAACAATATTTATAATCCATGCTGAGTCTGCCATGTCGGCCGCCCCTGATGTGATTTTCGCGAATCAGAACTTCGGCTTGGTCTTCGCGTTCTTGTAGCCCTTGATGCCGGAGAGTATTTCTTTTTTTGCTTCTTCCGCGTCCATCCAACCGATCACCTTGACCCACTTGCCGGGTTCGAGGTCTTTGTAGTGCTGGAAAAAATGCGTGATCTGCGCGGTGGTGGCTTCAGGCAGATCGCGCGGTGAATGCACCGTGCGATACAGCGGCGTGAGTTTGTCGATGGGCACGGCCAGGAGCTTGGTGTCGTCGCCGGCGTCGTCTTCCATTTTCAACATGCCCACCGGGCGGCAGCGCACCACCACGCCGGTAATCAGCGGCACCGGCGAGAGCACCAGCACATCCACCGGATCGCCGTCGCCGGCCAGCGTGCGCGGGATGTAGCCGTAGTTGCACGGGTAGTGCATCGCGGTCCACATGAAGCGGTCGACAAACATCGCGCCGGTTTCTTTGTTCACTTCATATTTGATCGGTGGCGCGTTCATCGGGATTTCAATAATCACGTTGAAATCGTTCGGCACGTCGTTACCGGAGGGGACTCGATCGAGGTTCATGCGTGTGCTCCTGATGCGTGCATAGGGACTGGTATTATAAGGTTTGTTATTAGAGCAAACGGAGCGCTCATGAAAGCGATGGTGTGTGAAGCATTCGGCGGGCCAGAGGTGCTGGCGTTGCGGGACGCGCCCGATCCGGCGGCACCGGCGGCAGGCGAGATTCAGGTACGTATCGGCGCCCGCGGCGTGCAGTACGTCGATGTGTTGATGCTCGCCGGGAAATACCAATTCCGGCCAGAACCGCCGTTTATTCCGGGCGGCGAAGCGGCGGGCGTGGTTATCGCGGTCGGCGCGGGTGTGACGGAGTTTCGCGCGGGCGACCGCGTGATGAGCCGCCACAAGCTCGGCGCCTGCGCTGAACTCGGCAACGCGCCTGCGGTGCTGTGCGACAAAATCCCCGCCGGCATGAGCATCGAACAGGCGGGCGTGTTTCGCGGCGCTTATGCCACGGCCTATCACGCGCTGATGCAGCGCGGTCGTTTGGCGGCGGGCGAATGGGTGCTGATTCACGGCGCGGCGGGCGGCATCGGCATCGCCGCCATTCAAATCGCCAAGCTGTTCGGCGCCAGGGTCATCGCCACCGCCAGCGCCGAAGCGAAGCGCGTCGCGTGCCTGGAGGAAGGCGCGGATCACGCCATCGATTACCGCGGCGGTTTCGTCGATCAGGTGAAAGCGCTGACCAGCGGTCGCGGCGTGGACATCGTATATGACCCGATCGGAGACAAGGTGGCGGATGAATCGCTGCGTTGTCTGGCGTGGGGCGGACGGCTGCTGATCCTCGGCTTTCTTGGCGGCGGCCCCACCAATATCCGCAGCAATTATTTGCTCATCAAGGGCATCGACGCCATCGGCGTGCGTATCGGCGGCCTGAACGAAGCCAACCCCGCGCTGGCCATCGCCAATATGAAAACACTGGTCGATCTGGCGGGGCAGGGGAAACTCAAGCCGCGCATCTCGCATCGCTTCCGTCTTGAGCAGACGGCAGAGGCGATGCAGGCGGTGATCGATCGCACGGTGATCGGCAAGGCGGTGGTGGTCAGTTAACGCGCGGTCGGCCAAGTCAATGGCGGCCGGAAAAAATAGCGCGGTGCGTTTCATCGGCAAGGCTCAAATGAGAAAGCATCAACAAATTAACATGAACGCACGGGAACGCACGGAATCGACAGAATTCACGGAATGAAAGGCGCTCGCGGCGGCGCGCACTCGAGGTTGACCGTTGGCCAAGCGGAGGACACATTGCGCGCTCGCGAAAACAGCGTTTGAAATTTGCATCACGAATTGCGAAATGGAATAGTCATGGCTGAAAAGTTCCAGGTGGTCATTGTCGGCGGCGGTCCGGTGGGCGTGGGGCTGGCGGTGGAGTTGGGGCAACGCGGCGTCTCGTGCGCGCTGGTGGAGCGCTATCTTCAGCCCCAGCGCATTCCCAAGGGGCAAAACCTTACCCAGCGCACGCTGGAGCATTTTTATTTCTGGAACTGCGTGAAGGAGCTGCGCGCCGCGCGCATCATGTCCCCCGACGTGCCCACCAGCGGCGTGAGCATTTATCGCGACTTGATGAGCGAGTTCTGGAGCGCGCCGTCGCAGCGCGAGCTGGTGCAAAAATACTACTTTCAGGAATACGACCGGCTGCCGCAATATTGCACCGAGGCGGTGCTGCGCGCGCGCATGGCCGCATTGCCGTCGGTCACGCCGTTTTTCGGCTGGGGCGCGGAGCAAATCGAACATGACGTAAAGGGCGCGCGCGTCAGCATCGCCGAGCGCGCCAGCGGCGCGCGCCAGGTGCTGGAGGCCGACTTCATCGTCGGCTGCGATGGCGGCCATTCGCTGGTGCGCGAGCAGAGCGGCATCACGCGCAGCGGCGCCGCGTTCGAGCAGAAGATGGTGCTGATGGTGTTTCGTTCCAAGGGGCTGCAAGAGGGGTTGAAACGCTTTCCGTATAAATCCACCTATAACATCATGCATCCCGACCTTAACGGTTATTGGCTGTTTTTCGGGCGCGTTGACATGGTGGATCACTTTTTCTTTCACGCGCCGGTGGCCAATGACGCGACGGTTGAAAATTGCGATTTTTCAGCATTGCTGCACCGCGCCGCCGGATTCACCTTCGAGGTGGATTTTGAACATGTGGGTTTCTGGCCTGCGCCATGTTTTTGGCGCGTATGATGTCTCGGCTTTGGGTGGACTTGTCGCCTCC
>JANPOH010000260.1:0-36977 GCA_031427895.1 Betaproteobacteria bacterium | reverse complement strand
GACGGCCAGCGTCGGTAAGATCATGGAGAAGATCGACCGCGCGCGCATCAAGATGGAGCAGATCAGGCCCGGATCCAGCCTGCCTAGAGGGAAAAAGAAGGAAAAATAACTGTAATGTTATTTAAGGGACACTACACTAGCCATCGAGCCGCGAAATCATAATTGGCCAGGTAAACGTGATTCTTGATCTAAAGTTCGACGGCACCTCCGGTCGGTTTTATTGGCCGGCGACCCACTCAAGGCAGGCGGCGCAAGCTGTCTGCCTTTTTCTTTGTGCAATATCGCAATCGCACGCGAGAAATCCACATTGTGTGCAAGGCGAAGCTCGCAAGCTGCGGCGCAATGCAATTCGCTCATCGGCGCCTCAATGTAGCGTGTTGCCACGGAATCACTCCCGTGTGCCGGGCGCGAGCGAGTTTCTCACTGTGCAAAATGCGTCATCACTGGCCTTGGTCGGGCTGTGGCAGCAACGCAACAGTCAAAGAAACTAAATTGACAGCACTTTGTTAAGAAAACACAATCACCGCGTTTTGCTTGGGGCGGTGACACGCCCCGCCGGGAAGTGCCGGTAAAAACGCAAGGTCTTCGCTGCTTTGGCGTGTGCGCCGGCAGCAGAAAATACCGGCACTAATGCCCATACAGCGTTCTTCGGGATGACCTGCACTGGAGAACACGCAGTTTACCCTCGAGCCGAGTTTGTGCTCCTGCAGGGGAGGAGAGTCGATGCGCGTCAAAAACGTTGCGGTTGCATTGCTGTTGTGTTCCGGTACGGTGTTTGCCAATGAGCCGCCGCCTGGCCTGCAATCCCTGGATCAAACAACGGCATACGCCATTGGTAATCGAGCCGCCGCCGGCGGGCTGGAAGCCGCCCTCCTGCAAGCCGAAGCCTCGGCCCCGGATAGCCCGCTTCTGGCCGCGTTGCTCAATATCCTCGGCGATCAACACCGCGGTCGCCAGCGCTACGCCGACGCTGCCGGCGCGTACCAGCGGGCGTTGGAGATTTTTCAGCGGACGATGGGCGCGCAACACCGCAACGTGGCCAGCGTTTCACTGACGCTCGCCGCCTTGTTCAATACGCAGTACCGCTATGCCGAAGCCGAGCCGCATTACGTCCGGGCGCTAACGATTTTCGAGCAGGCGCTGAATCCCGACCATGCTTATGTGACAACCATCGTTGATGACCTCGCGGCGATCTATCGGGCGCAGAACCGTCGTGCCGATCTTGAGCAGATCTACGTAAGATCGCTGGCGATCGCGGAAACAAAGCTGGGGCCTGAGCATCCGCGCGTGGTGGCGCTGACGACAGCGCTATCCGGGCAATACCAGGTGCAGGGGCGCTTTGCGGCGGCCGAGCGGCTGGCACGGCGAGTGCTGGCGGCCGCTGAAAAAGTGATGGGGCCGCGACATTCCGACACCGGTCTCGCGTTAAGCCAACTTGCCAGCGTCTACCAGGGGCAGGCCCGTTTCGCCGAGGCCGAGCCGCTTTATCAGCGCGCCCTTTCAATTCTGGAACAAGAATTGAGTCCAGACCATCCAGCGCTGGGCGCCATGCTAAATGCGTTCGCGGCATCGTACGAAGCGCAAGGCCGCAACGCCGAGGCCGAAGCACTGCTCAGCCGTTTGTCCGAGATACGCACGCTCGGCATCCGGCGTCAGGCCGGGGCCGGCCCGCTGGTGATTCACCAACGGCGCCGATAAGGCTGCCTGCATGACGCAGGGCAGGGGCGCCAAAAATTGGTTTTCGGTCTGCTCCAATTCGGCATACAAAACTGCTATCGAGCGTAAAACATACGCTAACTGTTACGGTTTCCCTTGAATTTGAGGTGGTCATTCCGCGTGAAATTCACCATGCCATGGGGTTGCAGCCGGGGCAAAAAATTCAGGCCATACAATACGAAAATCGCATCGAATTGATTCCCGTTGAGACAATCACTTCGGCGCGGGGTTTTTTGAAGGGCATGGATACGGTCATCAAACGCGAGAAAGATCGTGTATGAACGTGGTGGATTAGTCCGCCTGGCCGGAATATTTCGTGGACGGCTTGAACGCCAAACGTTTTAGTAGGGCGCAATCGTTATTGCGCCGTATGATGATCGTTGCAATACTAACGCGATGTCCAATTACCGATGTGCATGGCATGCTGGCGGCACTTACTTCTTCACCGTCAATCTGCTGCAACGCCACGGCAACGATCTACTGGCGCGGCATATTGATCTGCTGCGGCGGGTGGTCGCCGAAGCGCAATTTCTCGCCCGCCAATTTGCTGGCGCAGTGTGACCCGAAGGCCGCGCCTCCTGCTGATTTGGCCCTGTGGAATTCCGCGCGGCCCGTCGGTCAAGAGATCTGGTGATGGCGGTATTCGATCGTGGCGATATCGTGCGAGTCGGCCTTGATCTGGTGGTTGGGCATGAGATGCGCGGCGAGTCACGCCCGGCACTCGTGCTGACGACCAAGGACTTCAATCGGTTGGGCGACGTGTTGGTGGCGCCGATCACGCAGGGCGGTGACTATGCTCGCTACGCGGGTTTCGCCGTATCGCTGACCGGTACGGGCTGCAAGACTCAGGGGGTCGCCTTGGTTAACAAAATTCGGATGCTCGACTTGACTGCGCGTCAGGCAAAAAAGGTGGGGCACGTGCCGCAGGCGGTTATCGACGACGCCATTGGGCGATTGATGGTCGTGTTAGCAGGAGAGTAGCGAACAGGGCGATAAAAGAAATAGTCAGGTGGTCATGGCGCCAGCTTGATTCCGGCGCAACCTCCCGCCGTCAGGGGTATCCCGAAACAGGGCGCGCACTGTGCCGCCGGATGTCGCTGCCGGTGACGAAGGAGCCGCATCTATCGTTGCATCCATCCATTCAGTTAACGGCGTCGCACGGTGCGCCTCGCGACCGGGGCGGTCCCTTCGTCACAGGGATTCAGCGTGGGTGTACGGGCGGGAATCAACTTCTACAATTCAAAACCCCGCGCCGCCCGGCGCTGTTGCCACCACCGGCCTACGCACACACCGCACGCGCACCGTGACCGCCGCGCCCTGACTGGCGATATCGGTGGTTTCGAGTTTGGCGCTGTCGCGTGATAGTGCGAAATTCACGCGGTGGGTTTCGAGAAACGCGCGCATCACTTCGCCGCGTATCGCAAAGTTTACATTCTGCGGCAGGTCGCCCATGCTTTCGGCGATTTTGAGTGCGTCGAGCTTGGCGGCGACCACGCCGATGATGTTGCCGGCCTGATCGAACACCGGGCCGCCGCTGTTGCCGCGTTGTATGGGCACGGAAATCTGCATTTGCGCCGGGTCGTCGCGCACACCGGCGGTGGAGCTCACGTGGCCGAATCCCACCGTGGGTTTCGAGCCGAGCAAGGTGCCCAGCGGATAACCCACCACCGCCACCGCTTCGCCGAGCCTGGGCGTGATGTCGCCGCGCACGCGCGCAATCGTTGCAAAACGCTTGTTGACGGCAAGCAAGGCCAGATCGCGTTGCGTGTCCGCGGCTTGCAGCGTCGCTTTATGCACCACGTTGTGCTCGTCAACCACTTCATGCGCGTCGCACGCCTGCACCACGTGGTGATTGGTCAATACCTGGCCTGCCTCGCTGACGATGATGCCGGAGCCACTGGTGTTGCCGCGCGCGGACGAACCGGGTGCGGGGTTCATTTGCACCCTGGGCATTGCGGTTGTTCCTTCCGCAATACGCTGGCAGGCGAGCGCCAGCGCCTCGGCGGCGTCGCTGGCGCCGGGCGGGGCAAGTTGCGGTTGCGCGCGTTGCTCGCTATGCACCAGCTTGTAATCGTCGCCGTAGTACGCAGTGAGCACGGGCGCCAGCCGCCCGCCGGCGCAGTCGGCGACGTAATGCACGCGCGTGCTGCGATAGGGCCGGCCCGCGGGCAAGGTCTGCGGTGCATGAAACGCGCGCCGTAGCGTGAACTGCTGCAACGCTGGCGTTCCGTGGTTGCCCGGTGCGCTGACAGCGCTTTGCATATCGATCATTGATTGAAATTGCCCCGCTGTTGCCAGCAGGCGCCAGTCTTCCGCCGGGGCGATTGCGGGGGCCATCAGCAGGGCTGCAAGTAAGGCACGCACGGCATGGTTGTTCATGGGTATAGTCCGGTTCAGGTTCATTCAAGGCGCCTTCATGTCACAACGATAGTCGCGTGATTGCGTGTACGCAACGCCTGCGGGATGCGGTTCAAGCGGAGGTGGGTAACGCTGCATTCGTATGCGTTCTATTTTGCGCCGAAGGCGGCGTGCTGGCAGTCCCTCTCGCGTGCGGGGATAATACCGGCTTTTCCCGATGTCACCATGCAACCAACAACCTCATTCGACGCGGTAATTATCGGCGGCGGCCATAACGGCCTGGTCTGCGCCTGTTATCTGGCGGCAGCCGGGCTGAAAGTGCGGCTGGTCGAGCGCCGCGATATTGTCGGCGGCGCGGCGGTGACGGAAGAATTTTTCCCCGGCTTTCGCAACTCCACCGCCAGTTACACGGTCAGCCTGCTGCATTCCAAAGTAATCGCCGACCTCAAGCTGGCCGAACACGGCTTGCGTATTGTCGAGCGCCCAGCGGCGAATTTTTTGCCGCTGCCGGATAACAAGCATCTGCTGATCGGGCGCACGCTCGCCGAGACGCAGGCTGAAGTTGCGCGCTATTCAACGCGCGACGCCGCACGCCTGCCGCAGTACTACGCCATGCTGGCGCGCGCCGCTGATGTGGTGCGCGACATGCTGCTGGAGACGCCGCCGAACGCGGGCGGCGGCGCCACCGATTTTTTCGGTGCGCTGAAAGTCGCCAGGCGCATGAAAAAGCTCGACATGCCCGCGCGCCGCGACGTGCTGGATTTTTTCACCAAAAGCGCGGGCGACGTGCTGGATGCGTGGTTCGAGTCTGATCCGATCAAGGCCGCGTTCGGCTTTGATGCCATCGTCGGCCATTTCGCCAGCCCCTATACGCCCGGCTCGGCGTATGTGCTGCTGCATCATGTCATCGGCGAGGTCAACGGCCATCGCGGCGCGTGGGGCCACGCCATCGGCGGCATGGGCGCGATCACGCAGGCCATGCGTAAAGAGGCCGAAGCGCGAGGGGTTGAAATCATCACCGGCTGCGAAGTCGCGCAGGTGTGCGTGGATATGCGCGGCGCGCAAGGCGTGCAGTTGACCGACGGGCGCGTGATTGAAGGGCGCTGCGTGGTGTCGGGCGTGAATCCGAAATTGCTTTATACCCGGCTCGTGCCGCGACACGCGCTGGATGCCGATTTTTTGCAGCGCATGCATAATTACAAATGCGCTTCGGGCACGTTCCGCATGAACGTGGCGCTGTCCGAGTTGCCGGAGTTCACCTGCTTGCCCGGCAAGCAACTGCGCGACCATCACAAAGCCGGCATCATCATCGCGCCCTCGCTCAAGTACATGGAGCAGGCGTATTTCGATGCGCGCACACTCGGTTGCTCGCGCGCGCCGGTGGTCGAGCTGTTGATCCCGTCCACGGTGGATAACTCGCTGGCGCCGCCGGGCAAACACGTGGCGAGCCTGTTCTGCCAGCATTTCAATCCGGTGCTGCCGAAGGGGCTCGACTGGAACGAGATCAAAGAACCCGCCGCCGATCTGGTGATCGAGACGGTGAATCAATACGCGCCCAACTTCAAGGCCAGCGTGCTGGGGCGCATGGTGCTTTCACCGCTGGATCTGGAGCAACGCTTCGGCCTGATCGGCGGCGATATTTTTCATGGCGCGTTAACGCTCGATCAACTGTGGAGTGCGCGCCCGTTGCTGGGCAACGGCGCGTATCGCGGGCCGATCAAGGGTTTGTATATGTGCAGCGCAGGAACGCATCCCGGCGGCGGTGTTACCGGCGCGCCGGGGCACAATGCGGCGCGTGAAATTTTGCGTGATTTCAAGCGTGGGCGGGTGGCTAAGCGAAAATGAAAAATACTTTAAAAACAAATACTTACGTATTTGTCGCGCTATGGATGGCGCTGCTGTCGCTGTTGTCGGGTTGCGGGCCCAGCGTCCCCAAGCTGGCTAAACTCGCACCGCAGGACGTGATCGTCGCCTTTGGCGACAGCCTCACCTTCGGCACCGGCGCGTCGGAAGCCGAAAGTTATCCCTTGGTGCTGGGGCAACTGCTGGCGCGCAAAGTCGTGCGCGCGGGCGTGCCGGGCGAAGTTACCGAGGGCGGCCTGGCGCGCTTGCCCGAGGTGATCGACGAACACAAACCGAAGCTGATGATCGTGTGTCTCGGCGGCAACGACATGCTGCGTAAGGTGGATGAGGCGCAGACCAAGGCGAATCTGCGCGCCATTATCAAAGCGATCCAGTCACAGGGCATCGCGGTGGTGCTGGTGGGCGTGCCCAAGCCCGCGCTGTTGACCAGCGCCGCGCCGTTTTATGCGGAGATCGCCAAGGAGTTCGGCATCCCCTACGAAGGCAAAATCATTACCGACGTGCTGTATCAGCGCGATCAAAAATCCGATGCGATTCATCCCAACGCCAAGGGCTACCGGCGCGTGGCCGAGGCGGTCGCCGCGCTGCTGAAAAAAGCTGGCGCGGTGTAGGGTGATGGCGTGAACACGCAACGCGGTGCGGTCGCCCTGACCGCCATCATGTGCGTGGCGGAATCCTTCAGCATGGCGGGGTTCGCGGCGTACACCACGCTGTTGCCGCAGTTTCAGCGTGAATGGAGCCTCACCAATTCCGAAGCGGGCCTGATCGGCGGCATCGCGTTCGCGGGCTACATGACCGCCGTGCCGGTGCTGACCGCGTTGACCGACCGCATCGATTCGCGGCGCATTTATCTGGCGGCGTGTCTGCTGTCGGCAGTGGGCGCGCTGTTTTTTGCGCTGTTCGCGCAGGGGCTGTGGAGCGCGTTGCTGTGCCAGTTTTTGATCGGCGCGGGGCTGGGCGGCACCTATATGCCGGGTTTAAAAACGCTGACCGATCATCTCGAAGGCACGGCGCAGGCGCGCGCCACCGCATTTTATGCCGCGTGCTTCGGCGTCGGCTCCAGTGTTTCCATCTTTGTGTGCGGCTATCTGGGGCGCGAGTTCGGCTGGCAGGCCGCCTTCCTGTTCGGCGCGGCGGCGCCGCTGGTGGCCGCGCTGATGGTCAACCTGATGATGCCGCGAGGCCATGCCAAGGCGGCACATGCGGCGTCCCCCGCGTTGCTGGATTTCCGGCCGGTACTGGCCAATCGCACCACGCGGTTTTACATCCTCGGCTATGCGCTGCATAACTACGAGCTGTTCGGTCAGCGCGCGTGGATGGTGGCGTTTCTGGTGTTCTCGGCCACTTTGCAACCCGCCGATGCCGCGATGGTGATAAGCGCGGCGACGCTCGCCGCGATCATCAATCTGTGCGGCCCGCTGATGAGTGTCACCGGCAATGAGCTGTCGCTGCGCTTCGGGCGCCAGCGCATCATTTTTATTTTCATGACCGCATCGGGCTTGTTTGCCTGCGGCCTGGGCTTCGTGGCGGGCCTGCCGTGGTACGTGGTGTTCACCTTCATGTGCGTGCATTACGCGCTGATGCTCGGCGATTCAGCGGCGCTGACCGCGGGCGCGATAGGCTCGGCGCACCCCGATCAGCGCGGCGCGATGATGGCGGTGTATTCGTTCATCGGGTTCAGCGCCGCGTTGATCGCCCCGCTGACGTTCGGCGTGGTGCTTGATCTGGCGGGCGGCAACCGCAGCACGCTGGCATGGGGATTGGCGTTTGCCAGCATCGGGGTGTTTGGGGCGCTGGCACCGGTTGCGCGGTGGTGGCATGCGCGGCGCAGCGCACGTATCCACGGGTAATCGCGTTTGGTTGTGATGGGTTTCACCCATCACAACCAAACGCAGCGTATCAAGACGCTTTATTCGCCCCGGTATATAACTGCGGCCAGCGCTGCAACACCCACTCGGAATCGTCCTTGTAGATGTGGCAGGAGTTCAGTTGATACGGTGTTTTGGTAATGGGTTTGCCCGCATTGTGCGCTTCGCGCGCGCGCCCGGTCGCCTGAAACGCGGTGGTGGCGAGCGGCCCCAATAATTCCACCAAGTGCGTGCAGCCTTTGGTGCCGCCCAGGCGCAACCCCACTTCGCGCCGCCAGCCGGGGCCGATTTTTACCCCGGCCAGTTGTTTGAAATTGACCGTGATGTCGCCGCATACCGGATATGGGCCTTCGTCGGTTTTCGCTTCGGCATCGTGGATCAGCATGTCGAGATCGATGGTCAATCGCATCCACATGTCATGCACGGGCTGGCCGGGTTGGCGCATCGAATCGCCAAGGCGGCGCGTATGCGCATACGGCTTGGTATCCACCAGATGCGCTTCGATGTCCCACAGGCCATCGTCGCGTTCGTAGCCAATACATTCGATGGCGCGGGTGTGCATCGGTTTGCGGGGTTGGTTGGGAGATAAAGGCATGATTAGGTTCTCGGTTCAAGCGGCAGCCGCGCCGGCAACTGTTGAAGGATGTGTCGTCTTTCGTCGGGTGTGTAGCGCGTCCAGTATGAAATCTCATGCAGCGTGCGACCGCAGCCGATGCAAAAACGGGTTTGCTGATCGACCACGCAGGTACGCACGCAGGGGGATTCGTAGTTGTCGTATGGATCTGCCACGTGCAGCGCTACGCGATGTTAAGCAGCCATCTTCGCTGAGATCGCTTTTGCCGCGCGGGAAGACGTAGGCCGTCCCAGCACGCCGCAGATGTAATCCCCGGCGGCGATGAGTTTTGTCATGTCCACGCCGGTGTCGATGTTCAGGCCATCCAGCAGATACAGCACGTCTTCGGTGGCGACGTTGCCGGTGGCGCCCTTGGCGTACGGGCAGCCGCCCAAACCCGCGACCGAGCTGTCGAAAATGGAAATGCCGCATTCCAGCGCCGCATAAATATTGGCGATGGCCTGGCCGTAGGTGTCATGCACATGCACCACCAGCCGCTCGATGGCGATATGTTTGGCCACTGCTTCGATCACGGTGCGGGTTTTGCCCGCGGTGCCGGCGCCGATGGTGTCGCAAATGGTGATTTCATGGCAGCCGATTTGATCGAGCTCGCGTGCCAGCCGTACCACCGCCTGCGGATCGACTTCGCCTTCATACGGGCAACCCAGGCACACCGACATGTCGCCGCGCACCCGCAGCCCGTGCGCCAGCGCCTCGGCGCATACCTCGGAAAAACGCGCGACGCCTTCGGCGATGGTGCAGTTGGTATTTTTTTTCGAGAACGCCTCGGTGGCCGCGCCAAAGACGACGATTTCCTTGCAACCGGCGGCGAGCGCGGCATCCAGCCCTTTGCGATTCGGCACCAGCACCGGGTAACTGACGCCGGGCTTTTGTTTGATGCCCGCCATCACCTGCACGTTGTCCGCCATCTGCGGCACCCACTTGGGCGACACAAACGCGGTGGCCTGCACCGACTGCAAGCCGGCATCCTGTAAACGATGGATCAGTTCGATTTTGACCGCGGCGGGCACCGGCTGCGCTTCGTTTTGCAAACCATCGCGCGGGCCGACTTCAACCAGTTTTACTTTTTTGGGCAGAGACATTCGGGTTCCTTAAATACGCGGCTAAGATTTTTTGGATTTTTTGGATTTTTTGGGTGTTGTGGATGCTTTTGCGCTTCGTTGCTTCGGCTCGACCCAGTTGGGTTTGCGCTTTTCCAGAAAGGCGGTCAAGCCTTCCTGTCCCTCGGGTGTTGCGCGAATATCGGCGATGCGGCGCGCGGTTTCGTCGAGTAACGCTTGGTCGATGCCGGCGTGCGCGCTCAGGGGGATCAGTTTTTTCGCCGCGGCCATGGCCTTCGGCCCGCTCGAATACAGTTGCGCCAGCATCGCGCCGACCGCGCCGATGAGCGATTCTTCCTCGGCGATGTCGTGTACCAGCCCGATGCGCCAGGCTTCGGCGACATCGAATTCCTCGCCGCTGATGAAATAGCGGCGCGCTTGCCGCTCGCCGATGGCGGCGATCACATACGGGCTGATCATCGACGGGATCACGCCGATTTTCACTTCCGAAAAACGAAAGGTGGCGGAGCGCGCGGCGATCGCGATGTCGCACGCCGCCACCAAACCGATGCCGCCGCCGCGCACCGCGCCGTGTACGCAGGCGATGGTCGGCTTCGACAGGTGGTAGAGGGTATGAAACATGCGCGCGGATTCCTGTGCTGACTTGACGTTTTGCGCGCGCGAAAATTTTGCGCTGGCTTGCATGTGGCCGATATCCGCGCCGGCGCAAAAACTTTTGCCCGCGCCCAGCAGCACCACCGCCCGCACCTTGGCGTCGGCATTGAGCTTTTCGAGCGCGGCGGTGAGCATGCGCGTCATCAAGGGATCGAAGGCATTGTGTACGTCCGGGCGATTCAGCATCACCGAGGCATTGCCGTCGGCGTCGATGCGGGTGATGACTTCATTGCTCATGCGGGATCCTTGGAACAACCGTTTGTGTGGTGGCGCAGCGTGCGGAATTATACGCGCCGCTCTGTGCGCGCCTGCCGGGACGGTGCGTTACGCAGCCAGCGCCGCCTCGTAGAGCGCCAGCATGTGCGCGTCAAAGCACGCGAAGAGAATATTTTCGATGGAACCGGGCGCCGCGCGACACTCACGCACCGCAATCGTTACCGCTTGCGCCAGCGGGTAGCCGTATACGCCGCAACTGATGGCGGGGTAAGCAATTGTTTTTATTGAGTATTTTGTGGTTAATGCAAGACTGGTGCAGTAGCACGAAGCGAGTAACTCCGCCTCGCACGCATGCGTGTGCAAAAAAACGGGTTCGCTCTTTACCACTTCCCTTTCGCCAGCCACTGTTCAACCTGCTCCAGTCTATCCGCGCCCCAGAACGGTTCGCCGTCGATCACGATGTAGGGCGAGCCGAACACGCCGCGTTCGATGGCGGCATCGACTTCGGTTTTGGTGCGTTCCTTGACGGCGGCGTCGTTTAACGCGGCGGTGAGCGCGGCCTTGTCGATGCCGAGTTTGGCGGCGACGTTGGCGGTGATCTCGGCGCTGGAAATATCGCGGTCTTCGGCGAAGTAGGCGTGATACAGCGCGAGCGCGAATTTTTTCGCCAGCGCGGCATCCTGATCGTAGACCCAGTAGAACGCGCGGCACGGCGCAACGGTGTTCACCGGAAACTTCGTGGGTATTTTGAACGGCACGTTAAACCAGCGCGCCGAACGCAGCATGTCGTGCTGCGCGTAGCTGCCTTTTAACGGGATCGTCGTCAGCGGCTGCTGGCTGTTGATCTTGAACACCGCGCCGAGCAGAATCGGCCGCCAGGTGACCGCGCGCCCGTGTTTTGCGGCGAGGGCGTCTATTTTTGTCGCGGCAAAATAGCCATAGGGCGAGGAGAAATCGAAATAGAAATCGATCGGCGGGGCAATCGGCGTGGACATGGCGAGGCTCCTGAAATCAGTGGCACGGACAAATGATGCGCGCTCATGTCGCAACAAGCAACGGGCTGTCCGCTGTTGCGCCGCGATCCTACCGCGGCTTGCCCACGCGCGCCACGTTCGCCATGCTCGCCACAATGCGCCGCGCTGCTTCGCGCTCGTATTCGCTGATGCGTTCCTCGAAAAAGGCGTAGAGCGCGTCGAGCGATACGGTGACGCCGATGCCGGCAAAGCCTTCGTCGGCGGCGTCGAGCGGAATCAGGCCGCGCAGCACGTCGCGATGGTGGTCGGGGTTGGCGCCGGGGTCGATGCGGCGGATGACATCGAACACCTGGCGCGCGGAGTAGCCGTGCTGGTGCATCAAGGTGTAAAGATCGAACAGGTCACGCGCGCGCGCGCGGCGCATGAGCAGGCAACTTTTCGCGGCGAAGATGCCGTCGATGCCAAGGATGCCGAAGCGCTTCTCCGGCGTGCCCGGCGGGCTGTCGTCGGCCACGCGCGGGTACGCCGCGATGGCGCGCATTTGCGGGATGAACCCCTGAAAGACGCTGAAGCTCACTTTGACGCCGCCGACCGCCCAATCCTGTACCCAATCGTGCAGATTAACCGCGTAGTTGATGCGCGTTTGCGCAATCGCCGAGGGCGAAAGCATGTCGTGTACGGCGAATCCGGCGAGGCGTGCATGGGTCAGCGCGGCGTTGATGGCGCGCGCCGGCAACAGTTCCGCCGGGAAATAAAAGTCGAGGTCTGCGCTCTGGCGATGTCCGATTTGCAGACTGAGCGCGGTGCCGCCGATGAGGGTGAAGCCGGCCAGCAGCGGTTCGGCGTACAGGTGAGCGAAGACTTGCGCGGTGGCGGCGGGCAGCGTGTCGAGCCGCAACATGACGCAGTACGGTTCAGCCCAGCGCGGCGCGGATATTGGGCAGCACGCGCGCGGCAGACTGGGCTTGCGCGGCGGGGAGCGTGGCCAGCGCCGCTTCGAGCGCGTCGATGCCAAAGTGCAGCGCGAGGCGCGTGAGGTCGGGCAGGTGGGCGAATTCGAGGGCTTTGAGGATCAGCGCGTGGTCGGAGATAGCCGGGTTCGACCAAGCGTAGGGCAGGGCCAGTCCCAGCCGTTGGGCTTTGGAGGGCATGCTGTTCGCGGGCACATCAGATGCAGGGGTGGCAGCGGGACGCACTACGATCTCAAGCTGCATCGCCCGCGCGATTTTCTCGAAGGTGGCCAAGTCGCACGACTGCTGTCGTTCGAGACGCGACAGCAGTTCAGGACGCACGCCCGCACGCTGTGCTATGGCGCGCTTGGAGTCGGCGGAAGCGGCAAGATGTCGGCGGAACTGTTCGATAACCATGCTTTTTTACGCAACTATTATTAAAAATTTTGATTTAACTCTGGAATAATAGCATAAAAATTGCGTTTTAAAGCATTCTAGGAGGCGAATGTTGATGAACTTGCCGTGCGCTCTGCGTTGGTTTTACGGGTTTTTTTCCGTGTCTTCCGCGTGCTCTGCGGTGAATGGTTTTTGCGGTCTGGTGCGCGACCGGGGCGTTTTCCCCGGAACCGGAATAGCCACTAATTTTTGTTGATTCGCTGTTTAACGCCGCAGCGCCGCCAGCCGCTCCAGCGCTTCGAGTGTTTCGTGTTCCAGCGTAATCACCAGTTGTGCGGCGGACATCTCGCGCGCGAGCGGCGCGGCTTGCCCGGCCCACATCGCCAGATAATCCGGATTGCCCGCCTTGGCGGAGGCCGCGCGCAGCGGCCCCGATAGCACGCCCTGCGCGGGGAAGGCGAGTTGCGGCGCGTCGTTGGTATTCATGTCGCGGATGTAGCGGTTGGCCAAACCGCGCGCGGGCCTGCCGGTGAATTTTTCGGTGACGGTCGTGGTGTCTTCGCGTGCGGCGAGCAGGCTTTGTTTGTGTATCGGCGGCGCGCCGCTTTCGGTGCAGGGGATGAACGCAGTGCCGAGTTGCGCGCCTTGCGCGCCGAGCGCGAGCACGGCGGCGATGCCCGCGCCGTCCATGATCCCGCCGGCGGCGATCACCGGGATTTTTACCGCACGCACGATCAGCCGCGTGAGCGCCAGCGTGCCGGTCATCGCCGCGGAGGGTTCGCGCTGAAATGTGCCGCGATGGCCGCCGGCTTCGCCGCCTTGCGCCACGATGAAATCCACGCCGAGTGCTTCCAGATGTCGCGCCTCGGAAACGCAGGTCGCGCTGCCGCCGGTTTTGATGCCGAGCGCGCGCAATCGCCGCAGCCGGTCAGCGGGCAAGTCGTTCAGATGAAACGTCAGCACCGCAGGGCGGATGTCTTCGGCCATCGCCAATTGCGCGTCAAGGTCGGGCGCGTAGGGCGCGCGCACGGGGGCGGGCGCGGGCAAACCCAGTGCCTGGTAGTAGCCCGCGATGGCATCGATGGCGGCGCGCTGTGATTCGGGCGCAATTGCCGCAGGCTGCGCGTTCGCAAAAAAATTAAGATTGATTGGCGCGCGCGTCAATGCGCGCGCGGCTTCGACTTCGCGGTGCATCGCTTCAGGTTGCGTGTAGGCAAAACCCAACGAGCCGAGCGCGCCCGCGTTGCTGACCGCCGCCACCAGCGCGGGGGTGGTGATGCCGCCCGCCATCGGCGCCTGAATAATCGGCAGGCGTGTGCCGAGCAGATCGCAAAGTGGGGTGTGCAGTGTGGTCATGATGGGCGTCCTTTTCCTGCTGGTGTCAGCATAGTTTGCCGCTGTTGTTGCGGCGCATGGCGGTATTTTCGCGCAACCTGGGTAGATTGTGTGGGCCCGCCGTTGGTGCAAGCATATTGAAATAGATCAAGGCATTATAATAAATATCTTATAAAACAAATAGTTATAGTTTATTTTTTGAACGCAGCGGGACGTGCCGTTCGTTAGTTGTTGCTCACATTCGATTGTGGGGTGTGTCTTGCTATTGTGCTTTGCAATATAAGCCAGTATTCTCAAAAAAGCCCCTGAAAACACCAACATAGGACAGCCAAACGATTCGCCTTGCGGCATCGTTCGCGCTGGCGCAATAGTCATCATCGCCATGGACACCATGCAAGCCGCAACCGCCGTGAAACCACCCGCTCCTGATCTCTCCGGCCTGAGTTATCCGATTGCACAGCCCCCGGCGCTCGGCACGGTCACAGCGGTTGCGCCGGGCGTGTATTGGCTGCGGATGCCGCTGCCGTTTGTGCTGAATCACATCAACCTGTGGTTGCTGGAAGACGGCGACGGCTGGACCATTGTCGATTGCGGTTTTGCCACCGTCGAAGCGCGCGGGTGCTGGGAAGCGATTTTCGCGAAGCATCTGCGCGGCAAACCGGTCACGCGCGTGATCGTCACGCACTTTCATCCCGACCACATCGGGCTATGTGACTGGTTGTGCGACAAGCATGACCTCATTCCGTGGATGACCAAAGCGGAGTTTTTACAGGCGCACGCGGTGCGTAACCGCACGGCGGGTACCGATGGCGCGTTGCTGCAGGATTTAATGATGCGCCACGGCCTCGACGCCGAGCGCATGCAGTGGATTGCCGAGCGCGCACTGCTCTACGACACGGGCGTGCCGGGATTGCCGCCCGCGCACCGGCGCATACTTGACAACGAATCCATTGTGATCGGCGCGCACACGTGGCGCGTGGTCGTGGGGCACGGTCACGCACCCGAACACGCCAGCCTGTATTGTGAAGAACTCGGCATGTTCATCGCGGGCGACATGCTGCTGCCGCGCATCTCCACCAACGTCAGTGTGTGGCCGGCGGAGCCGGAGGCCGATCCGGTAGGCGAGTTTCTGGCGTCACTGTCGCGCTATGCCGCGCTTGCCCCGCTTGACGCGAACACGCTGGTGTTGCCGTCGCACGGCCTGCCGTTTCACGGCATGCACGCGCGCATCGCCGCCCTGCGCGAACACCATCGCGTGCGGCTCGACCGCCTTGCCGCCGCGTGCGTTACGCCGCAAAACGCAGCGGATATTCTGCCGGTGCTGTTTGACCGCAAGTTTGACGACCACCATTTGTTGTTCGCGATGGGCGAAGGCATCGCGCATCTGAACTGTCTGATGTATCGCGGGCAGTTACGCCGCATCGAAAATACCAGCGGTCACTATCAGTTTCAACGCGTGGAGAATTCCTGAATGAGCACGACTGAACCATCGCAAAAATCTTTTGATCCGGCGGAAACCATGCAGCTCTACGCCGACATCGCGCGCAAGAGCGGCGCGTTACTCACCCGCGCCATGCAAAAAGCCGGCGCTCATCCGCAAAAAGCATTTGACGATGAGTTGGGCATCGCGCGCGCTTTTTTCGATGCGTGGGTAAAAATGGCCAGCGACCCCGCGCAGATGATGCAGACGCAGATGAAGGCGTGGCAGGACTACGCCGCGTTGTGGCAGAACACGCTGCTCGCCATGAGCGGGCAAAAATCCGCGCCGACGATAGAAACGCACAAAGGCGACCGCCGCTTCCGGCACGACGATTGGCAGAATAAATTCCTGTTCGATTATTTGAAGCAGTCGTACCTGATTGCCGCACGCCATTTGCACAAAGCCATGTGCGACGTGCAGGGGCTGGACGAAACCGCGGCGAAGAAGGTCGATTTTTATACGCGCCAGTACATCGACGCGCTGTCGCCGACCAATTTTGCGCTCACCAACCCGCAAGTGCTGGCTGAAACCGCACGCACGGGCGGCAAGAATTTACTCAAAGGATTCAACAACTTACTGGATGATCTCGCGCGCGCCAACGGCGAAGGGCTGCGCGTCAAAATGGTCGATGGCAGCGCCTTCAAACTGGGCGTTAACATCGCCGCGACGCCGGGCAAAGTGGTGTTCCAGAATGACCTGCTGCAACTGATTCAATACGCGCCGACGACAAAAGAGGTGTATCGCCGGCCGCTGTTGATCGTGCCGCCGTGGATCAACAAATTTTACGTGCTGGATATGCGCGCGGACAATTCGTTCGTGCGCTGGGCGGTGGAACAGGGGCACACGGTGTTCATCGTGTCGTGGATCAACCCCGACGCAAAACATGCCGCCAAATCGTTCGAGGACTATCTCAACGAAGGTACGCTGGCGGCGATCCAGGCGGCGTTGGACGCCAGCGGCGCGCAAGACCTCAACCTGATCGGCTTCTGTCTCGGCGGCACCCTCACGGCGTCTACGTTGGGCTACCTCGCGGCGAAAAACGACAAACGCGTGGCCAGCAGCACCTTCTTTGCGACGCTGGTGGATTTTGAGCAAGCGGGCGAACTCGAAGTGTTCATTGACGAGCAGCAAATCGCCGCGCTCGAAAAACGCATGAACAAACGCGGCTATCTCGAAGGCTCGGAGATGGCCACCACCTTCAACATGCTGCGCGCCAATGATTTGATCTGGTCGTTCGTGGTGAATAATTATCTGCTGGGCCGCGAGCCGATGGCGTTTGATCTGTTGTATTGGAATGCCGATTCCACGCGCATGCCCGCCGCCATGCACAGTTACTACCTGCGTAATATGTATCTGAAAAACCTGCTGCGCGAGCCGGGCAGCCTGGTGCTCAATAAAACGCCGATTGATTTGTCGAGGGTGAAGACGCCGCTGTATTTTGTCTCCACTGTCGAAGACCACATCGCGCCGTGGAAAACCGTCTACGCCGGTGCGCGCGTGTTCAACAGCCCGGTGCGTTTTGTGCTCGGCGGCTCCGGGCACATCGCAGGCATCGTCAATCCGCCGTCGGCCAACAAGTATGGCTACTGGACCAATGACAAACTGGTGGACGATGCGGAGGCGTGGTTAGGCGGCGCGAAACAACACGCCGGTTCGTGGTGGACCGACTGGCAGCAGTGGGTGGATAAACACGGCGGCGGTAAGGTTACGGCGCGCGTACCTGGCAAAGGCAAGCTGAAGGCGCTGGAAGATGCGCCGGGGTCTTATGTCAGCGTGCGTGTGGACGGCAAGGCGGGCGATTAGTGTAGAGGCGCAGTCGTAGGGTGGGCAAAACGTTCTTTGTTTTGCCCACGCGACTGAGCATGGAATGCTCCGCAATGCGTGGGCACATAGAACGTGCCCACCCTTGCTGTTGCTCATTGCAGTTTCGCAACCACATGGCGATTGCCTCTAACGCTTGATCCCGGTACTCTTGCTTTACCTGGACGCGATGGCCACTGATTTGAAGCTTTCCAGTTTGCATTGTCGAGAATGGACATCCACGAGCAAACGCCACCACTCCAGTGGTTCCAAAGTCTCGAATCTCGACTATCCCAGTGTTCGGTTTGGTGAAGGTGAAGTGTTCTGGCTAAGACTTGAGTAGCGCGGTTAGGTCGCTGCCGATGCCCGCCAGTACGGCGGTGTACGCAGACGCCGATCCCATGTACTGAGTCAGTCGGTTCTTGAGAATCAGATGGACGCGCGGCAGCTTGCGCTTTGCGCCGGTCAGTTTCGTCGCAAACGTGTATTTGGCGTAGACTTCTGATGGCAACTTGACGCCGTAGATGAGAGAGAAGGCATTCTGAATGGCACGCCTGGATGAATCATCTGCCATCACTGGAAGGATCACTTGGTCGGCTGACGAAAGCGCAATACCGCACACTCACCGCACGGAGGCCGTTGGTCGTGATGGAATTCAAAGCAGGGGTTGATCGCGCAAAGCCGATGGTGCCGCGTGCGCTGTTCAGGTTCGCCAGCATGCGCCGCGTGAGCGCATGTGGGTTGCCGCTGTTGTGCGGCCTCGTTGCTATCGCTTCTATAGCCTCATCATCAGCGGTTGCAGCGGACACGGCACAACACTATCCCGCCAAGCCGATCCGCCTCATCGTGCCGTTTGCGCCCGGTGGTGCCTCCGATGTGCCGGCGCGCCTGCTGGCCACTGCGCTTACCGCGAGCATGGGGCAGCAGATGGTGGTCGACAATCGCGCCGGGGCGGGCGGCATTCTTGCGGGCGACATCACGGCGAAGGCGCAGCCCGACGGCTACACCGTGTTGCTGGGGTCTATCGGCATGCTCACGATTATTCCGAATTTAAAAAAGTCGTTGCCGTACGATCCGGAGAAACATTTCGCGCCGGTGAGCATGCTTACCGCTACGCCGACGATCGTGGTGGTGAATCCCAAACTCGGCGCAAACAACCTGAAAGAGCTGATTGCGCTGGCGAAGGCGAAGCCCGGCGCCATCAGTTTTGGCTCGTCGGGCAACGGCAGCTCGACGCATTTAAGCGGCGAGCTGTTCAAGGCGATGGCGGGCGTCCAGTTAACCCATGTGCCGTACAAGGGAGCGGCACTCGCGGTGGTGGATTTGCTGGGCGGGCAGATCATGGTCGGCTTCGATACGCTGGCGTCGCTGGCGCATGTGAGAGCCGGCAGACTCAAGGCGCTGGCGATTTCCACCGCCACGCGTTCGCCGATGTTGCCGGATGTGCCCACCGTCGCAGAAGCCGCCGTGCCGGGCTACGAAACGTCGTCGTGGAACGGCATTGTGCTGCCAGCAGGTACGCCCAAGATTATCGTGTCCCGATTGAACGTTGAAATCAACAAAGCGCTCGCCATTGCCGAGGTGCGCGACCGCATGCAGGCGAACGGCAACACGCCGACACCGACGACACCCGAGGCGTTCGCCAGCCTTATTCGTCAGGAGCGCGCGCGCTGGGGTAAAGTCATACGCGAGGCCAACATCGCCGTTGAATAGCATGCATGGCGACGGCATATTATTCGTAAGTATATGTTTTTAAACGAATTATTTAGTTTGTTTGCGATGAGCCTGTTACGCTATCCGGCGCTGGCGCATCAAGGATGCAAAATACGGCTGGCGTAATTTACGGCGCAATACGAATAGGCGGGGAGCACAACAAGCGCAGCCGGCCTAAACTTCCGTACCGCACCAGCAGACCAATCGGTTTCCAGAATCAACGGGAGCGTCATGCCGAACAGAAAATCCGGGCGTGTAGTGGCTGCGTGTTTGGGGTTCATGGTCACTGCGGCAATGGCGCAGCCGTACCCCACCAAACCCATACGCTATATCGTCCCCTTCCCTGCCGGTGCGTCGCCCGACATCGTGGGCCGCCTGATGGCCGACCGCTTAAGCCGCATCTGGGGCCAGCAGGTGGTGGTGGACAACCGCGCGGGCGCGGGCGGCACCGTCGGCGCGGGAATCGCGGCGCGCGCCGCCGCCGATGGCTACACCTTGTTCCAGTGCAATATTGCATCGAGCGCCATCGCGGCGTCTCTGTATTTGAAGTTGCCGTACGATCACCAGCGCGATTTTGCCGCGATCACGCGCATCGGCACCACCGCCAGCGTGCTGATCGTGCATCCCGCCGTGCCGGTGGCCACCGTCGCGGAATTCATCGCGCACGCCAAAGCCAGCCCCGGCAAACTCAGTTATGGTTCATCGGGCGCGGGCACCTCGCCGCATCTGGGCATGGAGCTGTTTAAAACCATGGCGAAGATCGACGTGGTACACATTGCTTACAAAGGCGCGCCGCAAGCACTGTCCGATCTTATCGGCGGGCAGGTGCCGGTGGCGATTTCCAATATTCCGGCGTACCTGCCGGCGATTCATTCGGGCCGCGCCCGCGCGATTGCGGTGACGAGCTTAAAGCGCGCCTCGCAATTGCCCTCGACGCCCACCATGGACGAATCCGGGCTGAAGGGGTTTGAGGTGACGTCGTGGTACGGCGTGTGCGCGCCCACGGGTACGCCCGCGCCGGTGCTGGGCAAGTTGCACGCAGACATGAGTAAAGTGTTGCTGGCGCCGGACGTGAATCAGCGCATGACCGAGATGGTGATCGAATCCGCGCCGACCAGCAGCGCAGACTTTGCCGCCTTCATGCGTGCGGAGACCCAGCGTTGGGCGCAGGTCGCAAAAGGCGCGGGGCTTCGGCCGCAGTAATTCCGGAGGTCCGATAGTCATATGGCGGGCTGTTGCTTTTCGCCTCGCCGTCGCCGGTGTAAGCTGCCACACTGAAATCAAGGGAGACATCAGCATGACGAGCACCACCCGTGCGGGATCACTTGCGGGCATCCGCGTGATTGAACTGGCCGACGAGCAGGCCGAGTACTGCGGGCTGACCCTGGCGGGACTGGGCGCCGAAGTGATCAAAGTAGAACCGCCCGGCGGCAGCCCCACGCGCCGCATCGGGCCTTTTTATCAGGACAAAAACGATCCCGAGGGTTCGCTGTTTTTCTGGCAGTACAACCGCGGCAAACGTTCGGTCGTGCTCGATCTCAAGCAGGAAAATGACCGTGCGAAACTGCGCGAGCTGATCGCCGGCGCCGACATCCTGCTCGAATCCACCCCCAAGGGCGAACTCGACAGCCACGGGTTGAGCGCGGCCACGCTCAATAAAGAATTTCCCACGCTGATCCACGCGCGCGTCACGCCGTTTGGCGACAGCGGCCCGTGGTCTGATTTCAAGGCGTCGGACATGGTGCATCTCGCACTCGGCGGCGTGATGATGAACTGCGGCTACGACCCCGCGCCGGATGGCAAATATGATCTGCCGCCGATTGCGCCGCAGATGTGGCACGCCTATCACATCGCCGGTGAGCAACTCGGCATGGCGATCCTGGCCGCGCTGCTGTATCGCTATCGCACCGGCCAGGGTCAACAGGTGTCGTGCGCGATTCACGAAGCGGTGGCGAAATCCACCGAGGTGGATCTGATGGCGTGGGTGATGCGGCGTGCGTTGGTGCAGCGCCAGACTTGCCGTCACGCGCGCGAAGGCATTTCGCCCGCGCCCACCATTGCACACACCAAGGACGGACGCTGGGTGATGGCGGGCCTCGGCAATCGCCCGGACGACGGACAAAAATTGATTGCCTTGCTCGATAAGTACGGCATGGCGGCGGGGTACTCCGCCGAAACCACCGCGAAGCCCAAGAGCGGGCGCTTCGTGCCCGGCACCGGGCCTGTCGCCAACAGCCGCGACGACGGCATGGAAGCGGTGCAGCGGTTTGTGCGTTCGTTCACCTATGAAAATATTCCATGGCGCGAGGCGCAGGAGGCGGGCTTGCTGGTGGCGCCGCTACGCAAACCACATGAGAACGCCATCGATCCGCACTGGGTCAAACGCAAAAGCGTCACCGATGTGCCGCACCCGGAACTGGGCAAGTCGTTCCGCTACGCCACCAGTAAGTGGATCAGCACCGCCAACGATTGGACAGTGGGGCGTCGCGCGCCGCTGCTGAATGAAGATGCAGAGTCGGTTGCCCCGCACATCAAGCGCGAGCATCCGGTCATCAGCACGAACGCGCGCGTCGATGCCAGGGAAGCGCTATCAAAGCGCGGCAAACCGTTTCCACTGCACGGCATCCGCATCCTCGATTTCACCTGGTTCCTCGCCTCGGCGGGCGGCACACGGTTTTTGAGCGCGTTCGGCGCCGAGAGCATCAAGGTGGAATTAAAAAGCCATCCCGACACGCGCCTCGCCGCGATGGCGCCGGTGGGCGGGCGCGAAGCGCGTGACAAAGCCACCGCACCACTGCCCGGCGTGACCGACACCAACATGGGCGGGCAATTCAACAATAAAAATCCCGGCAAGCGCGGCATCTCACTCAACGTGCGGCACCCGAAGGGTTTGGAGATCGCGAAAAAACTGGTGGCGATGTCGGATATCGTGGCGGAGGGGTTTTCGCCCGGCGTGCTCGACAACTGGGGCCTGGGCTACGACGTACTGCGACAGATCAAGCCCGACATCATTTACGTGCAGCAGTCGGGCATGGGCGCGCAGGGCATCTACGGACGCTTTCGCACCGTGGGGCCGATCGCCAATGCGTTCGCGGGCTTGTCCGAAATGTCGGGCCTGCCCGAACCGGCGATGCCCGCGGGCTGGGGCTATTCGTACCTCGACTGGATGGGCGCGTACAGTTTCGCGCTCGCCATGTTGAGCGCACTGTTTCATCGCAACCGCACCGGCGAAGGACAATGGATCGACGCCTCGCAAACCGAAGTCGGATTGTTCATCAACGGCCCCGCGATTCTGGACTGGTCAGCGAACGGACGCATCTGGACGCGCACCGGCAACCGCTCGCCGTACAAACAAGCGGCGCCACATAACGTGTATCAATGCGCGGGCGACGACCGCTGGATCGCCATCGCCTGCTTCACCGACGCGGAGTGGCGCGATCTGGCGAAAGTCGCGGGACATCCCGAATGGGCCAGCGACGAGCGCTTCAAAACGCTGGCCGCGCGCATGGCGAATCAGCCAGCGCTGGATGCGCTCATCGCCGGTTGGACGAATTCACGCGACGCCTACGCCACCATGCACGCGCTGCAAAAATCCGGCGTGCCGGCGGGCGTGTGTCAAACCGCGGGCGACCGTTGCGACAGCGATCCGCAACTAAAAGCGCTCGAATGGCTGACCGAAATCACCGGCAGCAAAATCGGCCGTTGGCCCATCGCTGAAGTGCCGATTAAGCTATCCGCAAGCCCGGCCTACATCGGCGGCCGCATCGACCGCGGCGCGCCCTGTTATGGCGAGGACAATGAATACGTTTATGGAGAGTTGCTGGGGATGTCGAAGCAGGAGATCGCGGCGCTGGATGCGGAGGGGGTGTTTTGATGGGCGTTCGCCATTATGATTCACGACGGCTATTTTTATAATATCGTTTATAAACAAATAGTTGCATATAAATACCGTAGCGGTGTCGCGGCTTGGGCGGCAGGTTTGACGCTGCCAGACATTATGTATATAGTGTTTGTATATAGCATCGTTGGAGGGCACATGGCCATCAGCACCGTCTTTAGTAATAACCGCACACAAGCCGTACGCTTGCCAGCGGAGATGCGCTTTCCCGATTCGGTCAAGAAGGTGGAGGTTCGCGTGGCCGGTCAGGAGCGGATCATCGCGCCCGCTGCATCGGCATGGGATAGTTTCTTCCTGAGTGCGGCGACCGCAACCGACGATTTCATGGCCGAGCGTGCCGGCCAATTTCAGGCCGAGCGAGAGAGCCTGTAGCGCTACAGGGTCACCAAGGCACGCCGATGCTGAAATATTTGTTGGATACGAATATCGTCATTTACGTGATTAAGCAGCGGCCGCTTGCGGCATTGGAAATATTCAACCAGCAGCACGGTCGTATGGCCGTCTCGGCCATCACCTTGGCTGAGTTGGCTCACGGCGCGGAGAAAAGCAGCGATGTTGCGCGTAACACCACGGTGGTCGAAGATTTCATCTGCCGCCTGGCAGTGTTGCCCTACGATGACAAATCGGCATGGCACTATGGAAATATTCGCGCCGCGCTCGAAAAACAAGGGCAGCCGATCGGCGTCAACGATTTGCACATTGCGGCGCAGGCCCGCGGCAATGGTTTGACGCTGGTGACCAACAATACGCGGGAATTTGCAAAGGTTCCTGGGTTGCTGCTGGAGAATTGGGCGCAGCCGTAGTAATTTCATGCGGTTCGCCATGTGCCAAACACATGAGTATTTATCAATACGCGGGACAAATCCAAAAGGAAACCAAAATGCAAATCGCCGAAGACAAGTTCATGTATTTCACCCAGCCGGGGTGAAGTAGCTGCCTCAGAACGAAAGAGTTTCTTTCGAAAAATGGTGTGGATATGGTGGTGATCGACGTGCTCAACGACGCCGGTGGCCGCGAGCTGTTGCTGAACAAATACGGGTTGCGCAAGGTGCCGGTGCTGGCGAAGGGCGATCAGTATGCGATGGGTCAGATGCTGGATCCGTTTGCAAAACTGGCCGGTCTGCCGATGCCGGGCGCGGACGGGTTGACGCCGGAGCAGCTCTACAAAAAGTATGCAATGGTGTTTGCCGCCGGGCAGCGTTACGCGCGGCAGTTTCCTGCCGGCAAATTTCGCGAGCGTGTGATCCCGCACCGCGAGCGCGAAATCCGCACGTTGTGTTATCACGTGTTCCGCATCGGCGAAGCGTTTCTGGAAACGTGGAACGGCGCGGAATACGCAGCGAAAATTGCCGACAACGAGCCGCCGGATTCAATGTTGAGCGGCGAGGACGTGGCGCGTTATGGCGCGGGCGTGTGGAAGCAATACGAGGCTTGGTGGAGCGCGCTTAAGGATAGCGACCGCGCGTTGTCGAAAACACTGAAAACCTATTACGGCGACACCATGGCGCACAAAGTGTTCGAGCGCGTGACGTGGCATTCCGCGCAGCATTGCCGGCAACTGGTGGCGGTGCTGGGGCGCATGCAGATCAAGCCCGATGGCGCGCTGACGGCGACCGATCTGGCGGGGTTGCCGTTGCCCGAGCGGTTGTGGGAGTGATGCGGCAAACGTAGCTCAGCGGCCACGCTGGAGGATTATGCGGCAGGGTTCAGTAGCGTCACCTGGTTACGCCGGAGTAGTTTCTTAAAGTCAGCATCGAACGTAACAAGGTGCTCGCCGAGCTGAAGTACTGCCGCGGCGAGCCAGGCGTCGGGAATGGCGTTGGCGGCGAGGCCACGTTCCACGCATAGTTGGCGCAGCATGGGCCACTCCGCGCCAAGTGCGGGCATCCGCACACCCGGCACCGTCAGGAGCGCATCCACAAACGCCAAGGCATCTTCGATAGGCGTTGGGCGCACGAAAATCTTCGCGTTTGTTACCAGCCGCAAGAAGCTGGCAACGACCATGGGCATCAGATTCAGGCTTGCGCCATCCGCACAGGCGTCAAGAGCCGTGTTGATGCAGGCATAGGCCGCTTTGTGATGAGGATGATCGGTCCGTGATGCCGCAACCAGCACATTGACGTCAGGCGTCATTGTCGGCGTCAGCGGCATCCAGCATGGCTTTATTACTACGCGGATTCAAGCCTGCAACCAAGCCGCCGCGCCCGTTGAACACCGGAATTTTTCTCTTGCTCACTTTGATTTCCGGCTGGAACGATCGTAGGCGGAGCTGCAAGCCCTCTTCGATCAGTCGCGTCAAACTGGTGCGTTGCTGCGCGGCCAACGCTTTGGCATTGGCCAGCAGGGAATCGTTAATATCAAGCGTGGTCTTCATGGCTAAACGATACAGATTTCTGTATTTTATGTCAATCAGGCATCGACATCAGACGTTGCGTCAGGAGCGTACGCAGCCTTACGTTCCTGGCCCGTCGGCGTTTCAGTTCTTCAGATTGCGATCCCACAGATCAAATATTTTTTCCCACGATTGCTCGGAGGCGACCGGGTTATAGGACGCGCGTTCCGAGAAGCAGTAGCCGTGTAGCGTGCCCGGCAGCACTTCGAGTGTGTGTTTGGCGCCCGCTTTTTTGAGTGCTTCCGTGAGCGTGGGAATCACGTTGGGCGGCACCGAACCATCGGTCTCGGCGAAACCGTAGTACAGCTCTCCCTTTATTTTATCGAGCAGCAGATGCGGCGAATCCGGCTTGTCGGTAACGACGTTCACGCCGTAGAGCGAAGCGGCGGCCATCATGCGTGTGGGGAAGCGCGCTGACACGGTGGTGATATAGCAGCCGCTCATGCAGTGGCCGACGCAACCCACGGGGCCGGCTTTTACTTTGTCCTGTGCATCAAGCCACGCGATGAAGGCGCCGGTGTCGTCGGTTACGTCGGCGTTGGTGAGGCTGTTCATCGAGGCTTTGATCACCGCGGACATCGCATCATTACGGCGCGGTATGTCAAAGCGGCAGGTGCCCAGCCGGTAGTACATGTCGGGCAGCAGGCAAAAGTAGCCGCGCTTGGCGATGCGCCGCGCCATATTGCACAGTTCTTCGCGAAAGCCCGGCGCGTCCATGTAAAAAATAATGCCGGGGTAAGGCCCCGGCCCGTCGGGACATACCGCGAACGACGGACATTTCCCGTGCTTGGTGGTGACGATTACATTTTGCTCCATGAGTGCCATGCGAATCCCCTCTGTGATGGAAATGGTTAATACGGTTCGTTGACAAAAATAAAGGTAGTGCCCTGAACGATGGGCGCGCTGGCACCGACAAACGAGACTTTGACATCTTTCACCTGGCGTTTGCCGGCGCGCCCCGACGCTTGCAGCGCGCCCTCGATGATGTGCCACAGGCCGTGGATGCGCCCGGTGCCGAGGCTGCCGCCGAAGGTGTTGAGCGGCAGTTCGCCGTCGAGCTCCATGCGGCCATCCTGAATGAAGTCGAGCGCTTCGCCTTCCTTGCAGAAACCGTACGATTCGAGGCCGTAGATCACCGAGGCGGAGAAGCCGTCGTAGATTTGCGCGACATCAACATCCTTGGGCGTGAAGCCGGAGCGCTCCCAGGTGAGCTTCGCCGAGCTGCTGCCGCCCTCCATGTAACTGGAGAGGCTGCCGATGCGGCCCGCGACTTCAAAGTGCAGGCGCTGGCCGTAGCCCGCGAGGTAGGCCGGTTGCGGTTTGAGATCGCGCGCACGATCGGCGGTGGTGAGCACAATGGCGCAGGCGCCCTGCACCGGGATGTCGCAGTCGTACAAACAAAACGGATGCGCGACCATGCGCGAATTGAGGTAATCCTCGCGTGTCAGCGGCGTGCCGTAAAAATAGGCGAGCGGATTGTTCTGCGTGTGGCGGCGTTGGGTTACCGCAAGCGTCGCCATTTTTTCGCGGTTCTGATTATTTTTTTCCAGCCAACGCGTGTAGGCAACCGCCATGCCTTGTCCGGGGCCGCCGAAGCCGTAGGGGCCGGTGAACTGCAACGCGCCGCTGGCCTGTGCGCCGGGCAGGTTCTGGTAGGTGCCTTTCGGGTTGTGCATCGCACGCCACACCACCGCGTATTTGCACACCCCGGCGAGCAGCGCGTTGGTGGCCTGCTGCACCGCGCCGCCGATATTCACCGAGCCGGTTTGTATGTGCCACGTCAGGCTCGGCAGCTTCAGCATCGCCATCATGCAGTTGACCGACACGATGGAGATGCCGTCTACCTCGGTGTGCCCCGTTGCGGGTAATTCCGGGTAGGTGGCCAGCCCGTCGATGTCAGACATTTTCAAGCCGGAATCTTCCACCGCAGCCTTGACTGCTTGCAGCGCGTGCGCCGCCAGCGGCGTTTCAGCCGTGCGCGTGGCCTTGGAAAAACCCACGCCGCTCACCGCTATTTTGCACCGGTTATCCCACATGTTTTTGATCCTTTTTGATGCTTTACGCAGGCTGCGCCAACCGGAACTGCGGCAGCGTGATGTCGTCGTTCAGCGGCTGGAACACCACTTCCACGCGGCGTCCGACTTTGGCTTCGGTGTACGGCGCATCCAGCAAGTTGGCCGCAAGCAGCGCGCCGGGCGCGTCGTCGAGTTCGACGATGATGCTGGCGTAGGGCACCGCCGAGGCGAAGCGCTTATCCCCCGTGTGATACATGATGGTATAGGCGTAGATCGCACCCTTGCCGCTGACCGGCTCGAACTTCAGATCGACGCTCATGCAGTTGACGCAGGTGGCGTACGGCGGATGCTGAAAGTGCTTGCACTCCTGACAGCGTTGCAGCGCCAGCACCTTGTTTTTGGCGGATTCCCAGAACGGCTTGGTCCACTCGTTCGGCACCGGAATCGGCCGGGTTACTTTGCTCCAGTCGCTCATAACGATGACCCTTATAAACTGGGATAAAAATGCACCGCGGTTTTGCCGAGTATCCACGCCTGATCGTCTGCGCTCAAGTGCGCGAGCGCTTTTTTGGATTCTTCGAGGCGCGGCTTGATGCCGCGGAATTTCGGATGCGCCGGATAGTTGGAGCTCCCCATGATGCGTTTCGCGCCGAACACCTCCACCAGTCTGGTGTAAAGTTGTTCCGGCGTGCCGCCGCCCTCGCGCGCGGCGGCGATGTTGTTGATCGCCGTCTTGATATACACGTTGGGGTTGGCCGCCAGCGGCAGTTTGAGCGACTGAATGCGCTCCCACAGCGGAAAAGTGGCCGGGTTGCCGAGCGAGCTTTCCGGCAGCCGCCCGCGCATGAAGCGTATGCCGGTAACCCCTTGTTTTTCCACCAACCGGCTCAATGTATCCGGGGCGTTTTCGTCCATCGGGTCGAGCACCACCACGCTGGCGAAACGGGCGGGATATTTCAGCGCGGAATCAACGGTGTAGCTGTTGTCGTATTCGTACACAAAGTAGGCTTGCACCAGCGTGGCTTTGGCGACACCCGCCTCATCCATCATCGCGATGAGATTTTCGGTGGTGGTCAGCGGCCACTCGGTCTGCCCAATCTCGGCGATGGACGGGATGGCGCCGGGGCGCGGGGTGTCGCGCAACCGCGGGTAATTCTTGCGATCGTCGGTGAAGACGTGGACGTGGGTGTCAACAAGCATAAGAATGAACGGTTTAACGGTTTTTCAGGAGCACGAAACATACCACACGATTTTGCGCCGAAATAGCCGCGCTTCGACGGGCTGCGCCCGCATTGCGGTACTGACTTAAAATAGCGCTCCAGAACGCCTCGCTCCAGGAATCCATAGGAAACCCATAGGAAAAATATGCCCGCTGTTCCCCGACTGACTACCGCGTTGTCCGGCCCGCCGTCCGCCCTGGAGAGCCAGTTGCTGGCGCAATCGATCTCCATCGAACATTGGTTTCGCGGCCAATGGCAGGAGCACGCGCCGCCGTTCTATGGCTCGGTCGATTTGCGTAACAGCGGTTTCAAGCTGGCGCCGGTGGATACCAATCTGTATCCCGGCGGCTTCAACAACCTGAACCCCGATTTTCATGCGTTGTGCGTGCAGGCGGCGATGACGGCGATCGAGAAAATCTGCCCCGATGCACGCGATGCGCTGCTGATTCCCGAAAATCACACGCGCAATCTGTTTTATCTGCAAAACGTCGCCACCATTGCGCGCATATTGCGCCACGCCGGCATGAATGTGCGTATCGGCAGCCTGCTGCCGGGGCTGGACGCCCCGATGGAAGTTGATCTGCCGGACGGAAAAAAACTCAAACTCGAACCATTAAAGCGTACCGGCAACCGGCTGGGGCTGGACGGCTTTGATCCGTGCGTGGTGTTGCTGAATAACGATCTTTCCGCGGGCATTCCCGATGTGCTGCGCAATGTCGAGCAGCCGTTGTTCCCGTCGCTGCACGCAGGGTGGGCGGTGCGCCGCAAATCGAATCACTTCGCGGCCTACAACGAAGTTGCTGAATTGTTCGCCAAGCTGCTCGGCATTGATCCGTGGCTGATTAACCCGTATTTCGAGATGTGCGGCAAAATCAATTTTCAGGAAAATCTGGGCGAGGAATGCTTGGCGGGTTATGTGTCGGAAATCCTCACCGACATTCGCGCCAAGTACAAGGATTACGGCATTACCGATGAGCCTTTCGTGATCGTCAAGGCCGACGCAGGCACCTACGGCATGGGCATCATGACGGTGAAAGACGCCTCCGAAGTGCGCGGCCTGAACCGCAAGCAGCGCAATAAAATGTCAGTGGTGAAAGAGGGCATGCAGGTGCAGGAGGTGCTGGTGCAGGAAGGCGTCTACACCTTCGAGACCGTGCGCGACGCGGTGGCCGAGCCGGTGGTGTATATGATAGACCGCTTCGTGGTGGGCGGCTTTTATCGCCTGAACACGCAGCGCGGCAAGGATCAAAACCTCAACGCGCCGGGTATGCAGTTCGAACCGCTGGCGTTCGCCGAACCCTGCTCGTCGCCGAACCCGGACGATCCCGACTGCGCGCCCAATCGCTTTTACGCCTATGGCGTGATCGCGCGGTTGGCATTGCTGGCGGCGTCGATTGAGTTGGAGCGCACGGAGAATTTGCTACTACCGGTCGTGACGGCATGAAGGTAGCCTTCATTGTCGATCCGCTCGACGACTTCAAGATTTATAAGGACACCTCGTTTGCGATGATGCGCGAAGCCGCTGCGCGCGGCTGCGAGCTGTACACCTTGCAACAACAAGACATTTTCTGGCGCAAACACCACGTGGCGGGCCATGCGGCGCGGCTGCATCTCACGGGTGACGCGGGCGCGTGGTATCACAGCGACGCGGCGGTCGAAACCGGGCTGTCGGCGTTCGACGCGGTCATTATGCGCAAGGATCCGCCGTTCGATATGGAGTACGTCTACAGCACCTATTTGCTGGAGGCGGCGGAGTCACAGGGCGCGCGCGTGTTCAACCGGCCGCGCGCGATCCGCGATCACAACGAAAAAATGGCGATCGCCCGCTATACGCAATTCACCGCGCCGATGGTGGTGACGCGGCTGGAGACCGTGCTGCGTGATTTTCTCGCCGAGCATGGCGACGTGATTTTCAAGCCGCTGGACGGCATGGGCGGCAGTTCGATTTTCCGTGTGCGAAAAGATGATCCGAACGTCAGCGTGATTATTGAAACGCTGACGAAGCTGGGCACGTGTACCATCATGGCGCAGCGCTATCTGCCGGAGATCGCCGATGGCGACAAGCGGGTGTTGTTGATCGGCGGCAAGCCGGTGCCGTTTTGCCTGGCGCGCATACCCATGGCGGGCGAAACGCGCGGCAATCTCGCGGCCGGCGGCACCGGTGTGGCGCGCGAACTGAGCGCCCGCGACCGCGAAATCGCCGAGACCCTGGCGCCCCTGTTGCATGCGCAAGGCCTGTTGCTGGTGGGTCTGGATGTGATCGGCAGTTGCCTGACCGAAATCAACGTGACCAGCCCGACGTGCTTTCAGGAGATCACGCAACAAACCGGTTGTAACGTGGCCGGGCTGTTTATGGATGCGCTGGAAGCTGCAGCAGGTAAATTAAATATTCAATAAAAACAAAGACTTACGAAATAACGGCATGGCGGTGACATGATCGTGAAAGTACGGGCACTATTGCACACAACCCGTTGAAAATGCATGCTTGTTGCGGTGCAATAGCGTATAATGTATCCCCTTTATAACTGCCGAACTTAAAACCACATGATTGGTATTCTGCTGATCACGCACGGAATGCAGGGCGAAAGCCTGATCCAGACGGCTATTCACGTCCTGAACAAACGGCCGCCGCGCCTCAAGCAATTGGGCATGACCGCGCAGGATGACCCGCTGCTGCTGCTGCCGCAGGCGCGCGCGCTGGTGAAAGAGGTCGATGAAGGCGACGGCGTATTGATACTGACCGATATGTGCGGCGGATCGCCGTCCAACCTGTCCGCGAAACTGATTGTGCCCGGCAAGGTGGATGCCGTCGCCGGCGTCAATCTACCGATGCTGATCCGCGCATTGACGTACCGCGAAAAATCGCTGGAGGTGGTGGTGACCAAGGCCATCAGCGGCGGTGGCGAGGGCGTGGTGCGCGTGCCGTCATTTACCCTGCATTATGCAGCAACAGGAAGTTGAAATCGTAAACCGGCTGGGGTTGCACGCACGGGCTTCGGCGAAACTCACGCAAACTGCCGCGCAGTACGCTTCGGAAGTGTGGGTCAGCCGCAACGGCCGCCGCGTCAACGCCAAGAGCATTATGGGGGTGATGATGCTGGCCGCCGCCAAAGGCTCGCGCATCACCGTTGAAACCAACGGCGCCGACGAAGCCCCTGCCATGCAGGCTGTCACCGCGCTGATTGCGGACATGTTCGGCGAGGGCGAGTAGGCTACCCCCGTTGGGTGTTGAGAGTTCGGATTTTGGAGTGGGCGCAATCGTTGCGCTCCGTGGTAATCTTGCTCTCAACTCCAAACTCCTGACGCTAAACTGCTCCAATGAGTTTCACCCTTCACGGCATCGGCGTTTCCGGCGGCATAGCCATCGGCCGCGCGCACCTGGTATCGCATGCCACGCTAGAGGTAAGCCATTACGTGGTGCCGCTGTATCAGGTGCCGGAAGAATCCGCGCGCTTTGACGCCGCCGTGCGCAAAGTGCGCGCCGAATTCACGGACTTGCATACTGAAATTCCCGAAGGCGCGCCCGCCGAATTTTCCGCCTTCGTCAATTTGCATCAAATGATCCTCGATGACGCCACCCTGTCGGTGGAGCCGCGCCGCATTATCGAAACCGAACAGTGCAATGCGGAGTGGGCGCTCAAAGTGCAGACCGATGTGCTGCTGGCGCAGTTCGATGCGATTGAAGACACCTATTTGCGCGAGCGCCGCAACGACGTGATCCAGGTGGTCGAGCGCGTGTTGCGGGCGCTGTCCGGCGCGCCAGGCTATGCGCCGCCGCCCGTCACGGATTCCGAACACGAACTGATTCTGGTGGCGCATGACTTGTCACCCGCCGACGTGGTGCAGTTCAAGCGTCACCAGTTTGCGAGTTTTATCACCGACGCCGGCGGCACCACCTCGCACACGGCGGTGGTGGCGCGCAGCCTGAATATTCCGTCGATAGTCGCGCTGCACCGCGCGCGCGACCTGATCCGTGAAAACGAGCTGCTGATTGTCGATGGCACCCACGGTGTGCTGATCGCTGATCCCGACGAGCGCGTGCTCGCCGAATACCAGCGCCGCAAACTGGAATTCGAGCGCGGCCGGCACAAGCTGCTGGAGTTGCGTGACACGCGCGCGGTAACGCGCGACGGCATCACCGTGGAACTGCATGCCAACATCGAGTTGCCGGACGACGTAACGCAGGTTCTGGCCAATGGCGCCACCGGCATCGGTCTTTTTCGCAGCGAATTTTTGTTTCTGAACCGCAGCGATCTGCCCGATGAGCAAGAGCAATACGAGGCGTATCGCAAAGTAGTGCAGGCGATGAACGGCCTGCCGGTGACTATACGTACCTATGATTTGGGCGCCGACAAGCAAACCGACGGCACGCAGACCCGGGTGCTGAATCCCGCGCTGGGCTTGCGCGCCATTCGTCTGTGTTTGACCGAACCGCAGCGGTTTTTGATCCAGTTGCGCGCGCTGCTGCGCGCGTCGCATTTCGGCAACATCAGTATTCTGATTCCGATGCTGGCCAGTTCCAGCGAGATCGATCAAACCCTGCTGCTGATCGCGCGCGCGAAAGCGAGCCTGGACGACGACGGGATTGCCTACAATCACGAAGTGCGCGTGGGCGCGATGATCGAGGTGCCGGCGGCGGCGCTGGCACTGGATGTTTTTTTACGCAAGCTCGACTTTATTTCCATCGGCACCAATGATCTGATTCAATACACGCTTGCTATTGATCGCACCGACGACAGCGTGGCCTATCTTTACGACCCGCTGCATCCCGCGATCCTGGGGTTGCTGTCGAGCATCATCAAGCGCGCGGACAAGGCCGGTGTTCCGGTCACCATGTGCGGCGAGATGGCCGGCGATGTGTCCTTGACCCGCTTGCTGGTCGGATTGGGGCTGCGCTGTTTTTCAATGCACGCGGCGCACGTGCCGGATGTGAAGCAGCGCGTGCTCAACACCGACGCCGGCACGCTGATACCCGCGACGCGCGCCATGTTGCGCGCAAGCGATCCGGTGCGGCTGCACGCGCTGCTTGGCAAACTCAATAACGTCTGACCGTGCTGCGCGAAATGGCCCGCGTCCGCCAGCATGATCCGCAATTGCGGCGGCGCTGGTTTCGCGACGACTATTTCGACCTCTTTACCTGGCAGGCGGTGGACGGCGCCGCCGGACGGTGGGCCGGTTTTCAGTTGTGTTACGACCTGCCTGTCCGCGAGCGAGCGCTGAGTTGGCATGCGGGCAAAGGCTACGCCCATGAGCGGGTAGATGACGGCGAGGCGACGCCCACTAAAAACCGGACGCCGGTCATGGTCGCGGATGGGGCCATGCCGCTGACCACGGTGCTGGCGGAATTTGACGCCCGCGCGGGCAGCCTTGACCCTGCCCTGCGCGCGTTTTGCGGGAGCGACTGCTGGACTATGCATTGACTGGCGTTGAAATTGACAAACCAGGACGGGGCGGGTAATGTGGTCCCTTGTTCCTTGTTTTCACGCGCCGATTTGATATCAGATTGCGGGCGCGCAATAAATCCGGCTAAAGAGGTGGTGGCGCAAGTGTTCAGGCCACATGACTCAACCCGGTGATTGCGTAAGCTCGCCGGGTTTTTTATGGACACCACAGCAACGACTTCCAGTACCAGCGTGGGCATCGTGATGCCGCGGCGGGCGGTTTTTCAAGCGCCGCTGCCGTTGAAATGCGGCCGCGCCATCGCCAACTACGAACTTGCGTACGAGACCTATGGCACGCTCAATGCCGCGCGCTCGAACGCGGTGCTGGTTTGCCATGCGCTTAACGCGTCGCACCACGTCGCGGGCGTGTATGCGGACGAGCCGAACAACGTGGGCTGGTGGGACAACATGATCGGCCCCGGCAAGCCGCTGGATACCAACCGGTTTTTCGTGGTGGGCGTGAACAATCTCGGCGGCTGTCATGGCTCCACCGGGCCGCTGTCGATCAACCCGGATACCGGTAAGCCGTGGGGCGCGAGCTTCCCGCTGGTCACGGTGGAAGATTGGGTGAATGCACAGGCGCGGCTTGCCGATCACCTCGATATCCCGCAATTCGCGGCGGTGATGGGCGGCAGCCTGGGCGCCATGCAATGTTTGCAGTGGGCCATCGCTTATCCGCGACGTACGCGGCATGCGCTGGTGATCGCCTGCGCCCCGAACCTTTCGGCGCAGAATATCGCCTTCAATGAGGTCGCGCGCCAGGCGATTCTCACCGATCCGGATTTTCACGGCGGCGATTATTACGCGCACGACGTGCAGCCGCGCCGGGGGTTGCGCGTGGCGCGCATGGTCGGGCATATCACGTATCTTTCCGATGACGAAATGGCAAACAAATTCGGCCGCACGCTTAAAGCCGGCCGCGTGAATTATTCGTTTGATACCGAGTTCGAGATTGAGTCGTATCTGCGCTATCAGGCCGACAAGTTCTCGGGATACTTCGACGCCAACACCTATTTGCGTATTACCAAGGCGCTGGATTATTTTGATCCCGCCTTTGAGCATGGCGGCGATTTGACCCGTGCGCTGGCGCCGGCGACGGCGGGATTTCTGGTGGTGTCATTCACCACTGACTGGCGATTCTCGCCGGAACGCTCGCGAGAAATCGTTCACGCACTGCTCAAGAACCGGCGCGATGTCACCTACGCCGAGATCGACGCGCCGCACGGGCACGATGCTTTCTTGCTGGATGATGCGCGCTACCACGGCTTGGTGGCGGCGTATTTTGACCGCATTGGCGATGCGCCATGAACCAGCGAAAAGGTTACCGCAAAGGTGCAAAGGCGGCAGAAACCGCCGCAAGGTTAAGCACTTCTTTGCGTAACCTTTGCGACTTTGCGCCTTGGCAGCGTGTGGTGGGGGTTTTGCAATGAACGGTATCAGCATAGACCGCGCGGATTTTGCCGCGATCGCGCAGTGGGGTCAAGCCCGCCGCGCGCGTGCTTGACCTCGGCTGCGGCGACGGCGCGCTGTTCAAGTATTTGAAACGCGAGCGTGATATTTCGGGTTACGGCGTGGAGATTGATGACGCCAACGTGCTGGCGTGCGTGAAAAACGGCGTTAACGTGGTGCAGCGCAACCTGGAAGGCGGATTGCGGGAATTCGAAGACCAGTCATTCGATTATGTGATTCTGTCGCAGACGCTGCAAGCCATGCGTAACGGCGAGCGCCTGATCCGTGAAATGCTGCGTGTCGGTCGCGAGGGCATCGTCACCTTCCCGAATTTCGGCTACTGGAACAACCGCGCGCAGGTGCTGCGCGGGCGTATGCCGGTGTCGGAAAGTTTGCCGCATCAATGGTTCGATACCCCCAACATTCACCTATGCACGCTGCACGACTTCGAGCGGTTTTGCGACGAGCGCCGGATACGTATTCTGGAGCGCAAGGTGCTCACCGGCGGTCGACCGGTGCATCTCATGCCCAATTTGCTGGGCGCGCTGGCGATTTATCACTTTGGCGCGGGGTGATCGTCCAGTGAAGATTCCGATAGCCTGGTAACGGCGCGGATCAGCAGCAGACCGGGGATGGCGATCAAGGTACACAGCGCAAAAAATCCCGGCCAGCCGAGGGTTAACGCGAGCCACCCGGTGGGCGCGGACAGCAGCACGCGCGGCACGCCCATCAAACTCGACAGCAACGCATATTGCGTGGCGGTGAAGCGGCGGTTGGTGAGCGCGCCCATGAAGCCGACAAAAGCCGCCGTGCCCATGCCGCCGGTAAAGTTTTCAATGGCAATCACGGCCGCCAGCGCAACGTTGTCGTGCCCGATGTACGCCAGTGCGACAAAGCCCAGGGTAGACAGCATCTGCCCCAAGCCAAACAGCCACAGCGCGCGCCGCATGCCCATGCGCATGATGAAGATGCCGCCGAGGGTGCCGCCGGCGATGGTGGCCCAGAAGCCGAACAGTTTGACCACCGCGCCGATTTCGGTTTTGCTGTAGCCGAGTTCGAGATAGAACGGCGTGGTCATGCTGGATGCCATGGTGTCGCCGATCTTGTAGAGCAGAATAAACGCCAGCGCCAGCCATGCGCCTTCGCGTTCGATGTAATCGCGCAGCGGCAGCACAAACGCCTGTATCAGCGTGGTGGGGCTACCCTTGAGCAGGGGCGGTTCCGGTGCATAGACTGTCACGATCACGCATGCCGCCATGCACGCGGCCATGAACTGATACATAAAGGCGAACGAGGCGTGGTCGGCAATAATCAGCCCGCCGCCACCCGCCAATAGCATGCCGATGCGGTAGCCGTTGACGTAGAGCGCCGAGCCCAGCCCCAGCTCGTCGTCGCTCATGCTCTCGCGGCGGTAGGCGTCGATCACAATATCCTGCGAGGCGGAAAAAAACGCCACGATCAACGAGGCTGCGGCAATCCACAGCAGATGATTTGGCGTGGGCTGCGCCAAACTTAAGGCGGCCAGCGCCGCCGCCAGTGCCAGT
>JANPOH010000259.1:0-4463 GCA_031427895.1 Betaproteobacteria bacterium | reverse complement strand
CCCTCAATCTCCTGCAACGATTTCCCCGCAATCCCCTGCAAATCCCCATACATCCCCACTGTCGCACCCATCACCCGCTCAATCTGTTCTTCACGCTTTGCCCATTGTTTCATGATTGCCTTGCGCTCTTTGTCGAGGTCTTCCTGCATCGAAGAAAATGCCTCAACAATGGCTTCGACGCGATGGCGAAAACGCGGGCCGGTGAGGTACTGATAAACCATTTCAGTTTTGGTCTGCTGCCCTTCGGAGACCTGCCGCGCCGTGCTGACTTGCAGCAGGGTGTGGCGTAGCACGGTGGCCACCGGTAACACGGCGCGCGGGCTGGTGACCCACACGCCATCGACGACATCGAAAGATTCCACGCCCTTGGGCAGCACCTGACTGACGAGGACAGCAATTTCCGCTTTTGCGGTACGCTGATCCTCGCGCAGCTTGACCAGCCAGCCATCACTCCAGTTTTTCGTGCGTTTCGATTCCCACAGTATGGTGCCCACCGTACCATTTGGCTGGCCGCTGGCGCTAAACACGCGTTGCAGCGCGTCACCGCCGAATTCGCCTTTGGGCACCGGCTCGATGGTGTCGAACGGAAACTTGGCACGCAGCAGATTTTCAAGCTCCAGTTCCTGCACTTCGCCCTGCAACTGCTGCGAGCCTTGCTCGGCGCGGCGCTTGAGTTCCTCGATCTGCTTTTGCATCGCGAGCATGGTCTGCTCTTTTTCGGCGAACTTGAGTTTTTGCTGTTCCTCGACTTCCTTGCGCGCCTGGTCGCGCGTGGCTGCGAGTCCTTCCTGTATGCGCTTCTCTACAGTGAGTTCGACTTCACGCTTGGCATCGTCAAGTTCGCGCTGCTTGCGGATCAGGTCCGCCTGCGCTTTTTGCGCTTCGGCAAGTTTCTCGTCGCGTTGCTTGAGAACTTCATTTAACTCATTGATTATATTGGTTTTTTGTTCAAGGTCATTGGCCGCTACCAGTTTGGCTTTTTTTGCTTCCTCGGCGACGATCTTGCTGCGCTCCAGCTTCAACTTTTCCGCGACCTGATCGTCGATGGCTTCTTTGGCCTTGGTCAACGCCGCCTCACGCTCGCGCAACGTTGATTCACGCATGGCGATGTCGGTATCTTTCTGCGCCAGACGTTTGTCGAAATCCTGCTTAGTCGCCGCCAGCAACGGCGCGGCAAGAGATTCCGTAAGTTCGAACCCGATCTTGCAGTTGGGGCAGATAATGGTTAGCTCGGTCATGCTTATCCTCTCGCGAGTAGCGTCTGCTTGCTCATGCTTTCCGCTTTCTTATCGCGGCCTTGTTCACCTCTGTTTTTCGCGCTTCCAGCGCTCGTCTCGTATTGTCCAATTTTTTTGCGATACGCCCGGCATCCGGCAGCACAGTCTGGTACTCGGCTGCCAGCACCTTGTTTGGCAGCCCCTCCAGAGCATAGCGCGCCACGGCAGCGTCTTTCTGGGCGCAGAGGATCAAGCCCACGGGCGGGTTTTCACCTTCCCGCCGCCAATGTTCGCTGGCGTAGTTCAGGTATAGATGCATCTGGCCTGCGTCGGCGTGGGTGAATTTGCCAATCTTAAGGTCGATGACGATGAGCGATTTCAGACGCCGGTGAAAAAACAGCAGGTCAACGCGATACCACTCGTCGCCGATGCGCAGCCGCCGTTGCCGGCCAACGAAGGTAAAGTCGTCGCCCAGTTCCAGCAGGAAATCTTCCAGCCGATGGATGAGCGCCGCTTCCAGATCGGATTCCGAATATTCGTCTTTCAGGTCAAGGAATTCGATTACGTAAGGGTCTTTGATGGCTTCTTCCGGTGTGATGACGTCTTCCGGTAGCGCAATCTCGCCTTTCCGGAGCATGGATGCCTTGTTCCTGGATGCGGCGGTGCGCTCAAAAAATTGGCTGGCGATTTGCCGGTCAAGCTGCCGCACAGACCACCCGCGGCGCAGGGCCTCGGTTTCGTAGAAGGCACGGGCATGCTGGTTTTTGACCGACAGCAGGCGCACATAGGCCGACCATGGCAGGGGAAAGCGGTTGGCGGTGGCGGTCAGGTCGAAAAGCATCACGGAAAGCGCAGACGGTGTCTGCGCTTTTTTTGCTGCAATTCCGCAGACACTGTCTGCGGAATTGACCATGCCAGATACGCCAAGCGCATCAGTTCCAGATTACGGGAAGAAAAGCCCCGCCCAAACCGGGCAGACAGATCTAAAGACAACCGTTCGACCAGGTGTTGCCCATATTCTGCGCGGCGTTTTCCGCCCTGTTCCGCAACAACGATGCGTCGCCCAATTTCCCAATAGGCGGCGGTCATCAGGGCATTAACAGCCCGCACGGTAGTTTGCCGGGCGGACTGTAGAAGCCCGATAATTTCATCGCGTATCGATGAATACCCAACCGGCTCACCCAGCGCGCTCTTTCGCTCGGGCACGAGTACTTTCGTTTTGGATCGGGTCGCCATTAGCCAAGCCTGCATGGGCAGACAAAACACCATGCGCGCCGTGCGGAATCAGACACGGACGGCCTCCTTTTCAATGAATGGCCGCAGCTCTGCGCGCAGGGCTTTCTCAGTCACCAAGTCTATCGCGCAGCCGAACAAGTCTTCGAGATAGAACTGGACACCGAAGTAACGATCCGAGGTCGCCGGCCCATCGAAGGCGACCAGGATATCTATGTCGCTATCACTGCGCGCATCGTTGCGCGCAGCGGAGCCGAACAGGGCAAGCTGAGTTACCCCGTAGCGCGCAGCCAGGGTCGGTTTGCTTTGTGTAAGCAATTCAAGAGCATGTGAGCGATTCATTGACACCTCCATTTAGAAGCCACGGTTACTACGCTTCACCACCAGCAACGGCGCGGCGAGAGACTCCGCGAGCTAAATCTCGATTTTACAGTTGTGGCGAATGATGGTTGGTTCGATCATAACCGCACTCACTTATCCTTGCGCTTATCAACAACATCACCCAGTAAACCACCGGCTTCACGCTCGTCCAGCGTTAATTTCGGGATCGCGGTCTTGACCCGCTTTCCACCTCTTTGATGTGTTCGGCAGGCGGAATATTTTCCGGCAACGTGCCGCCAATGCGCTTGATGGCATCCCGCACTTCCTTGCCGACCCGCTCATGGGTCTGGATCGCATGTGCCTGACTGCCTATACGGTCGCGGGCGAGCTTGTCGCGGGTCTGGGTCATGCGAAACTGGTTGGCTGCGAGTTCGGTAGCGTTCATACGGTCGAGCAGGTTGTCTTTTTCGGGAATGGCCTTGCGCTGCTTGATGCCATCGCGCCCCATGCCGCCATACAGCCCCTTGTAGCCAGCGTCGTGAAACACGCCGAACATTTTGCTTTGTACGCCGGCATCCTGCGCCGCACCGGATAATGCCTTGAACTCTTCGGCTGTCTGCTTGCGCAGTTCCAGCCGCTCAACGTCGGCGGCGGCTTGGTCGCTCTGCTCCTGACGGCGCGTCTGGACGGCAAAATATTTCTGCGCTTGGGCGATTTCAGGTTTGCGCGGGTCGCCGTTCTGGGCGATGAGGTAGCAGGCGAAGCGGGAGAGCTGGTAATCGTCAACCAACTGTACCGCACCTTTACCGCCCGTGATCGGTTTGCCGGCTTAATTCGCTCAGGCGTTGCTTTAACCTGAATTTTGCATAAAGAGGGCAAAGAACACCGTAAGTGATTGGTACAATGTGAGTTATCGAGAAACACATTCGTCAACACCAACAGGTCTTTGCCCTCATGGATTCTACGTCAGAACAACTCCGATTTGCTTCGATTCCAGGGTGCACCATCCGCGCGGATTTTGCTGGCGGCGGCTTATCGTCCGACTTGGGGCCGCTGCTGCTCAAGGGCGTTGACCGTCAAATCGGCCTGACCGAACGGGTGTGCGCGGCCATCGACGACACCCGCCATCCCAGCTACATCACCCATACCCTGCACGACATCCTCAAACAACGCATCTACCAGATCGCCTCTGGCTATGAGGATGGCAACGACTGCAACCACTTACGCCATGACCCGGTGTTTCGCCTGGGCGTAGGCGCTAAGCCCTTCGATAGCGACGCCGCCGAAGGAGCGCTTGCCTCCGGGTCGACCATTTCCCGTTTCGAGCACGCGGTGAGAGCCAAGGATATCTATCGTCTGAGCGAGGCCTTGGTCGATCAATTCATAGCCGGTTACGCCACCCCACCGCAAGCCTTGGTGCTCGACATTGATCATTCGGAAGATGCCGCCTACGGCCAACAGCCACTGGCGTTTTACAACCATCATTATCAAAGCACCTGCTACTTGCCGTTGATGGTCTTTGAGGGGTTGTCGGGCGCATTGGTGGCCGCGGTGCTGCGCCCTGGCAAGCGGCCCACGGGCGCAGAAAACGCCATGATTCTCAAACGAGTATTGAAGCGTATCCGCGAGCACTTCCCGGATACCCATATTCTGGTGCGCGGCGATGGTCATTTCAGCACCCCGGAATTGATG
>JANPOH010000258.1:0-1719 GCA_031427895.1 Betaproteobacteria bacterium | reverse complement strand
TGCTGCTGCGACAGGGCGACCAGCGTGAAGACGCGCGCAACCGCGAGATGCTGAAGGACGCGTTGAGCGCGCCGCTGTTGTTCAGCCGCTCGCTGGTGCTGGTGCTGGAAAAACGCTGACGGCGTGTTGCGCGGGTGTGCGGCGGATCAGCGGCGGCGTAGATACGCCAGCATGTCGTGCCCTTTGCCCGCGAGGCGCGCCGGCAGGTTAAGCAATTCGGCGGCGATTTTTCCTGCCGAGTACAACGCCGGTGCAACCTCGCCCTTTTCGTGAAATTTCACGCGCGAGGTTTCGATGCCCTCCACATTGAAGCCGCTGACGGTTGCCAGTGTGGTGAGCGAGTGCGGCGTAAAAAAGCTGATGTGCCCGCCGTCTTTTTCGATGTGAAAGTAATCCCAGCGCGCGCCCATTTTGCTTACCGTCCAGCTTGCGGCATTGCCGGTGCTGATGACCAGGATGCCGCCGGGCTTGAGTATGCGGCGGCACTCCTGCAACAACGGCAGGGGGTCGCGCAGGTGTTCCGCCACCTCGAACAGCGAGGCCGCATCAAAGCTGGCGGCGGGATACTGCTGCTCTTCCAGCAGGCCGGTGCGCACATTCAGTCCTGCGTCGCGCGCGGCAGCCGCGATTGTTGCCGCGGGCTCCACGCCTTCCGCCGCGAAGCCCGCTTGTGTCGCGAAATCCACGAACTGCCCGCGCGAGCAGCCGACATCGACCAGGCGTATGTCCGCGGGTTTTTTTTTCAGCAGGTCAGCGATGGCTTGCAAGCGACGGCTCGCGACTTTGCGCCGACGCTCCACTTCGTTTGGCGTGGGCTGGTTGAAGTCTGACGCGTTGAATGACGCCATGGTTTTCCAGTAGCGCGATTCGCTCGCGGCGCTGATGAGCTGTCCGCAGCCGGTGCACCGGCGCAACGGTCCTTCCGGCAACTGGTATTCCGTCATGAGCATCGATGCGCCGCAACCAATCGGGCACGCGGTGACGTAAGGGGTTTCGTCTGTATTCATGAGCACTATTATGGAAGGCGCGCGATCTGGCGCAAAGCATTAATGATGCGCGGGGCGGGCAACGTCAGCAGACAATCGCTAAAGCTCTCGATATGGCGCTGGCAACCTTCTTTGTTGCATGGCACGCACGATGCGGCGCCCTGCACCACGCTGACGTTGCCGACCGTTTGATCGCCGAGGCGCCGCCACGGCGTGTCATCGCCGGCAAATCCCTTGGGCCAAGGCGCCCATTTCAGCGGATCGGTCGGGCCGAAAAAAACCACAGTGGGTACGCCCAGTGCGACGGCCATGTGCGTCAGCGCGGTATCGGGGCCGACATAAGCCGCGGCTTGGGCGATGACGCAGGCGGATTGGCTCAGCGTTAATTTACCCGCGAGGTTTAGCGGCGCGTGCATTTGCTTCGCCAGCCGATCGACGTAGGAAACTTCGGTGGCGTCGTTACCGCCGGTCAATAAAATGGGCATGCCTTGCGCGGTGATCCAGCGCGCCAGCTCCAGCCATCCGGCGTCGCTCCACATCTTGTAGTTGAACTTGGGCTACAGGTGCAGCACGACGTAAGGTTTGTTTTTGCTCGGGGCCAGCAGTTGCGCGACATGGCGCGCATCGTCTTCGCGCCAGCTTATGACGACATCGGCGATAGCGGGCACATTCAGCGGCGTCAGCAATGATAGATGCGTGAGCACCGTATGTTTTTCAGCGAGATCGTACGGTA
>JANPOH010000257.1:0-2984 GCA_031427895.1 Betaproteobacteria bacterium | reverse complement strand
ACTGGCGGGGCAGCAGCGCAACGTTGTTTTCGAAGGACGGCGATAAATTTGTGCGTATCAGCACCAACGTGAAAAAAGCAGATGGCTCGCGCGCGATTGGCACGGTGCTTGATCCGAATGGCGCCGCGATTTCAGGCATTCAGGCGGGGCGAGAATACCAGGGGGTAGTTGACATTCTGGGTAATCCTTACTTCACTTCCTATGTGCCGATGCTGAATGCGAAAGGCGATCTGGTTGGGGTTTATTACGTCGGCTATGAAGCGGCGTTGGGTGGCGTGGAAGCAGCGGTGCAAGGCACTAAAATTTTGCAATCCGGTTTCTTGGTGCTGGTGGATGGCGCGGGTAAAGTGCGCTTCCAGTCCAAAGGCGTTACACCTCAAATAGCGGCTGCAACGATCAAAAACGTGCCGGAGGGCTGGCAAGTGGAATCGCGCGACGTCGCCGGCTGGGGCTATAAGGTTTATGCCGCGTACCCCAAGGCTGAGTTGCGTGCCGGTGCGATTACCACCGCATTGACGGTGTTGGGCGGGGGCGTGGTATTGGCCTTGTTGCTCAGTGTGTTGGTCGGTTGGTTGATTGAGTCCATGGTGATTGCCCCGTTGGGAGGCGAGCCGCAACAAGCGAGTGACGCGATGGCGCAAATTGCCAAAGGGAATTTGGACGTCGCAATCCAAAAAACCACGGCGGGCAGCTTGCTTGGTAATCTTTCAGTGATGCAGGAGAAATTACGCAACATCGTCAACTCGATACAAAAAGCGGTGTCATACTCTCATGAGCAGAATGTGTCGTTTGGCAAGGCCTTGACGGAATACATGGAGGCAAAAACAAAAAGTCCGCAGGAGATGAAAATCGCGGAGGAAGCGCTGCTTGCAGCGGCCGGTAAAGTCGGCAAGGGCGACGATACCGTGAGCCGTGCGGCGGATCGTTTGAAGATTTAAGCGATTTGACGGCAGTGCGGTCAACAAATGGCAAGCGCGAACCGCTTGCCATTTTTTCGCCCTCACCACTGCCAATGCGCTCGCTGCAGCAGCGGCGTTTCAATCGGCCGAGGGGCGGCTCTGAATTGGCGCTATTCATGGCACTACGTCCTCGGTAAACCACTCCGCGGGACAACAGGTACCGGAGTCGAATGGCACTTACTTAGCGCCAAGTATTTGACAATTGGCCAAGCCTGACCCGATTGCCTCGAAAGAGTCGGGCGCGCGGGCGGAGTAGGCAAATCGCAAGGCAAACAAATGAGCACGTCGTTCCCGCGCAGGAACGACGGTAGTGGTTTATTTCCTGTTACGCATGCCGGACGGGCTAAATCGGGAAGCGAATGCCAGTAACGGGCGAGGGGTTTTTCTTATCGGTTGCGCCAATATTTTACCGGGGAGTATTTGCTGATCGGACGTGAGCCCCTGCGCCGGTCGCGTGCTCAGATCGCCCAGCGTCGGCGTGGTCTTTGGGTCAAGCCCGGAGAGGGAATGCTGTAGCTATAGGCCTCGCGCCGCGCCGCAATGCGGGTTTGCGGACCGATTGACACTTGCGAGTTCCCGATGAGATTTTCGCGGGCTGATGCTAAAATAACGTTTTGATGTTTTTGGTTTTTTTGGAGCCTCGCCATGCGCACCACCCTTGCCATTGATGATGACGTTTTTCTGCACGCTCGGCGTCTTGCGCGGGAGCAGCACATTTCGCTGGGGGCGGCAGTGTCCAAGCTGTTGCGCGATGGCATTCAAGCGCGGCAGCATCCCCGCATACGTGCGGAAGGCTGCAAAACGCCCTACGGACTATTGCCCGCGCGCGATGAAAGCATCACCACCGATCATGTGCGCCGGCTGATGGACCAGGAAGGCATTTAATGCCGGGCCGTGTCCTGCTGGATGTCAATGTATGGGTTGCGTTACTCGACGAAGCGCACGTTCATAACAGTAAGGCGTTGGCGCTGATGAGGCGGTCGGGGCTGCGCATCGCAACCTGTCCTTTGATCGAAAACGGCGTGTTGCGCGTGCTCAATCTGCCGGGTTATTCCGTATTCGGTCCGCCCGGTTTTCAAGTTGTGCGAGACAAACTCGAATTCATCTGCCGGCGGCACAACCACGAGTTTTGGCCGGATGACGTTTCTTTGCGCGCCAGCGCGCTCGTTGATTGGGGCCGTGTGCTTGGACACAATCAGATCACGGATGTGTATCTGCTGGCCCTTGCCGTGGCGCATCGCGGTTGTCTTGCCACGCTTGACCAACGCGTTGCGCTCGGCGCCGTTCCATCCGCGAAAGAACGGCATTTGTTGCTTTTGTAATACGACAAGCCCGTGGCGCGCGAAGCCGGCGTGCCGGAAATCGAAGCCGGCAACTGGAACGGTTTTGTGGTGTATGCGGCCACGCCACCGGTGGTGATCGCGCGCCTGAATGCCGAAATCAACAAAGTGCTCGCTACGCCTGACGTGCGCGAGCTGATGCGCTCGCAAGGCATGATCGCGGCGGCGTCCATGTCCGCGCGCTGGCCGCCGACCAAGGCGACGCCGTTGCCTTTGGCGATTTGGTCGCTGTTGCCGGACAGCGGCGCTTCGACAAAGCGCATGCCGCATTTTGCCGCGCGCACGACCAATGCTTCGATGCGATCCGGGTCACAGGTGCTGGTGCAGAGGATGAGATGTTCGCTGCCGGGATTCGCGCCGTCCGTGGATTCGACGACCGATTTCACCTGATCGGTGTTGAACACCGCAAGCACGATCTGCCTGCATCGTTCGCCGACTTTTTTGGCCGATGCACATGCCGCGCCGCCGAGTCGCGCGAGGTTATCGCGGCGCTCGGCGGCGATGTCGAATCCGGCGACCGGAAAACCGGCTTGCAGCAGCCGCTGCGCGAGTGAGGTTCCGATCAGGCCGAGGCCGATGACACCGACGGGCGGCCTGCGGACATTGTTGTGTAACTATTTGTTTTTACAGAATATTTTACTGTAACTCGATCTTTGCCGTGCGCACGATTTCGGCGAAGCGTTTG
>JANPOH010000256.1:0-3265 GCA_031427895.1 Betaproteobacteria bacterium | reverse complement strand
CGCGCGCGCCGGTGGGTAACTTCGCGGTGGTCATTGCATCCGATGCGTTTTCAAGCGGTATTTTCGAAGGGTTTAACAGCAAGGCCAAAGTGACCATCAGAAAAACCTGAAACTTTCGGGCATTCAAAAGCGCGAAAACTTACAATGAATCAAGTACTTAAGAAGTTGCGCGAGCCAAAACTCACCCACAGTTTCTGCTGACGAACCGAAAAAATAAAGGTGGACAGGGAACAATCAGCGAACACGGCAGCGCAGGCGCGCACCGCCGCCGTCATAGGCGCCTGATTCTATTGAAAAAAGTACCTCGGCGCAATCTTGCGCCGGCAGCGCGGGTGCCGCGTTAATCCGCCTTGATTCCAGCGCCTTTAATCAATTTGGTCCACTTCGCCAATTCCGCTTTGATATGGCGGCGAAACGCTTCCGCATCCTTGAGGGAAGGCTCCAGCCCCGCGTTTTGCAATTGCTCGCGCACGTCGGGCATGGCCATGACCGCGAGGATTTCATTTTGCATGCGCTCGACCATCGCCGCCGGGGTTTTCGCCGGAAACGCCATGCCGAGCCAGCCGGTGGCGTCAAAGCCGGGATAGCCGCCTTCGGCCATCGAGGGCACGTCGGGCAAGCTCGGCGAGCGCTTCAAACTGGTGACGCCGATGCCGCGCAGCTTGCCGGATTTCACATGCGGCGCGCCGGTGGAAATCACGCCGCACAGCGCCTCGACCTGCCCCGAAATGGCATCGATTACCGCCGGGCCGCCGCCCTTATACGGCACGTTGACCACGTTGATGCCGGCGGTCGCCTTGAACAACTCAAACGATAAATGCGCGATGCTGCCGGTGCCGGGATTCGCCACGTTGATATGGCCGGGATGTTGTTTCGCGCGCGCGACAAAATCCCTGAGCGATTTAACCGGCATCGAGGGATGCACCGACAGCAGGCTGCTGACATCGACCACTTGCGCGATGGGCGCGAAATCGTTCACCGAATCGAAAGGCGCTTTGCCGTGCAGGCCCGGGCTCATCGCGAGCGAGCCCACCGACGCCAGCACCATGGTGTAGCCATCGGGCGCGGCCTTCGCCACGAACTCGTGCGCGATGTTGCCGCCGGCGCCGGAGCGGTTTTCAACGACGACCTGCTGCCCCAATCGCGGCGTGAGCTTCGCGCCCACCACGCGCGCCACCAGATCGTTGGCGCCGCCCGCCGGAAAGCCGACGATGAAACGCACCGGCTTCACCGGATAGTCGGCGGCAGCGGCATTGCGCCATGTCGCCGCCGCCAGCAATACGAGGATGATGTTCTTGAGTGCCATGATGCCTATTGTAGTGCAAGACCGGATGGGGCCTATAATTCAAACCATCATAGGAGAAACCATGGGCGCGATCACGCTGCTGCAAGCCGATAAGATCATAGACGCAACCATCGCGCGCGCGCGCGAATTGAACTGCCGCCCGATTTCCGTGGTGGTGGTGGAGCCTGGCGCCATCGTCAAGGCGTTCAAAAAAGAAGACGGCTCGGCGATGATGCGTTTTGAAATGGCGATGGGCAAGGCCTACGCCGCGCTCGCGCTGGGGCGCTCATCGAGCCTGGTGCGCGTGCGCGCGGTGGAAAAACCGCTGTTCATGGATTTTTTGTTCAAGGCATCCGAAGATAAAATTTTCGCCGAGGGCGGTGGACGTTTAATACGCGCGGCGGATGGCGAGCTGCTGGGCGCGGTGGGCGTTACCGGCGACAAGGAAGAGCAGGACGAAGCACTCGCCGCGCACGGCATCCACGCGGCGGGTTTGAACACCGATGAGGATTGCGCGAATCTTGCCCATCCTGTGCGGTTGGAGAATTAGCATCGCCATGCCGGGGCGGCTGGCGGCGTTCCGGCTGATGCTGCCACGGATCGCGGTGGCTGACACCTAATTTGGATTAGCGTCGTCGACGGGCATATCTTCGAGCACATTAACGCCGTGCGCCCGCCCATCGAAACCAAAGCGCACGACGTAGACGCCTCGCATCGGCGACAGATTCACGCGCCATTCCCACGCGACTTCGTGGCTATAACGGGTAATCAGGCGGGGCCTGCCGAGCAAATCAAGCACCCCTGCCTCGGTGGTTTCTCCGGGAACCACTTTGTAAAGCCGCTCAAGCGTCAGCAACTGCTCGGCGCTGCGTACCATGCCGCCTTTATCAACAGCGAAACGCCAGGTGGTATAGCCCTCCGGCCCATAAACATAATCCCAGAACTCGCCGCCTTGCGGGTTGGCGCGTTTGTCGCCGGGCTGTCCGAGTTTTTGCGCCAATTCGCCGGCGGTGGTGGTATTGGGAACGATGGAGCCGGGCGTGGCGCAACCCGCAAGCACGACGATCATCAACCCAAGGAACAGTGCGTGGATCGCTTTCATGATGGCCTCCTTGTCGTGAAGTCTGATGGCGCAAATACAAATTACAAACTGGAGCGCTTAACATTCGACCTGCACAACCACCGAAAGTTTAGCGCAGGACGAGCCGGCAGCGCGGGAACTGCGGCAACATGCCGCGCATCGCCACCGTATAAACTTGCCTTTGAACCATATTCCATAACTATTTGTTTTTAACGGATTTTCTTAAAATTCTCACCTGTGGTGCAGTAACAAACCATTCCTCACTGCCGTCCCTGCGCTGGCGGGAATCCACACTGCTTTTGCCAATGGTGCCAGCGCCCGCGCGCAAGAAGCAAAACCGAGGGGTGCGCTCGACGCGCGGCGCGCATCAGCCGCCGGGGATGATGCCCGGCTGCATCGCGCAGCAATAGTCAGCGATATCAGCGGGCTTGCACTTCCACACGCGGCTCATGAACTTGTTCGAGAAGCAGTGCTTCAATGCATTGCGCAGCGGGCGCAGACGGAACGGCTGGCCGAACACGAAGGGATGGATCGAGATGTTGCACACCAGCGGATGCGCCGCCGACTGTTCAATCATTTCTTCAAACTGATCCACCAGCATGTCGCAGAACTCGCGCCCGGTGTGCTTGCTGTGGATCTCTTGCGTTGAATCGTTAATCTCAACCGGGTACGGCACCAGCATCAGCGGCCCGGAGCGCGTGCGCATCCAGATCGGCTGATCGTCGCACGGCCAATCCATCGAGTAGGTGTAGCCCGCTTCTTTCAGCAAGTCGGGTGTCCACGGGTTTTCGTACGCGCCGGCGCCCATCCAGCCCTTGGGCGGCTGGCCTTCGTGTTTGGCGAAGGTGTCGGTGACTTCCTTGATGACGCGCGCTTCGTCTTCCTCCCAGCGAAAATCG
>JANPOH010000255.1:0-17989 GCA_031427895.1 Betaproteobacteria bacterium | reverse complement strand
TCGCCCGGTCGGACGTGAAAGAGATCGACGACACGGCGGGCGTCTCCCACGGCCTGTTGCACGAGGGAGAGCATCGCCGCTTCGGATTCGCGCGTTGCCTGCAGGAAGCCGCCGGGCGCGGGGCGGATGTCGACAGCGCCCACGCGCAGTTGTGGGGGAACGCGCTCCATCTCGAGTTGGCCGTTGAGCGACAGGCGCGCGAGGCCAAGCGCGCCGGCGGTCTGGACGAGTTGGGCGCGGGCATCTGCCGAGAGGGTCTTCGGCGCGCCGGTGAGCGCGATGTCGAAACCGGTGAGGGTTTCGGTCGCGGTGATGGTCAGCGCGTCCTTGGGCGGCGCTGCGATGGCGGCGAGCTGGGAGAGGCGCGGGATCAGAGCGAGCAGTCCCGGTGTCAGCACGGCGCAGTCGCGGAGCCCAACGATGTGGTGGCTGCGCTTGCCATGGAAGCCGACGAGGATCTGCTTGCCGGCGCGATGCGCGGCGAAGACGGCGCGGCGGCGGGTTGCGGGCGGGATGATGATGACATCCTCAACGGCCACGTCGATGCCTTCGAAGGATAGCGCGGTCGTGACCAGGTCGCGCTTGAGCAAGCGATAGAGACCGTCGGAGAGATGCTGCAGCGTGCAGCCGCCGCATTCGCCATAATGGCTGCAGCGGGCGGGTGCGCGGCCTGGCGCGGCATCGATGACACGGAGAACGCGGGCGCGCGTCCCTTCGATCTCGGCTTCGACGGTTTCGCCGGGCAGGGCGAGCGGCACGAAGACCTGTCGGCCTTCATGCTCGGCAATGCCGTCGCCCTGCGCGCCGAGGCGCTGGATCTTCAAGATTACGGGAGCGGCGCTCATGGCCGCGCTTCAAGCAGGTTCCGCCGCGAAAGGCCAGCCTCGCCTGACCGGGGAATCGCAGCGTCTTCACGGCAACAATGGCCTTGAGGGCGTCTCGTGAGCGCGACATGGTGCGCGCCATGTTGACGGCGGCCGAGCTCCAGATCCTCTCGACAAGCCTCGGCGTCGCCGGGCGCGCTGTGCTGTTTTCGCTGCCGGTGGCGATCGCATTTGCATGGGCGCTGTCGCGCCGAAATTTCCCCGGCAAGTCGGTGCTCGACACAATCGCGCATCTGCCGCTCGTCCTGCCGCCCGTGCTGGTCGGCTACATGCTGTTGCTGGGGCTGGGCGCGCAGTCGCCGCTGGGTGCGTGGCTGAAATCGTCGTTCGGCATACAGCTGGTGTTCACGGCGGAGGGCGCCGCGATCGCGACTGCAGTGATGGCGTTCCCGCTGATGGTGCGCGCGATCCGCTTGTCGTTCGAGGCGACTGATCCGGGCATCTTTGAAGCGGCCTCCGTCCTGCGAGCAGGATCGTGGGATCGTTTCTGGTCGATGACATTGCCGCTGGCGTGGCCGGGGGTGCTGGCGGGGGCGGTGACGGCGTTTGCTGCGGGACTGGGCGAGTTTGGCGCGGTGATCACGTTTGCGTCCAACGTCGAAGGCGAAACGCAGACCTTGCCACTGGCGATTTACGCCTTGTGGCAGGTTCCAGGCGGCGAGGCGGCGGCGCAGCGCCTGTGCGTGCTGTCGCTGATCATCTCACTGGCTGCGTTGTTGTTGTCCGAGGCGCTGGTGCGTCGCGCGAATCGCCGGATTAAGGGCTATGACACTCTCCGTCGCGATTGAGCACACGCAGGGCGCCTTCCGCCTCGACGCTGCCTTCGAGTGCGGTGCGGGCGTGACCGCGCTGTTCGGGCGTTCGGGCGCGGGTAAATCCACGCTCATCAACGCCATCGCAGGATTGGCGCGGCCACGCACGGGGCGCATCGTGTTCGACGGTGAAACGCTGTTCGATTCGGCGCGCGGCATCAACGTGCGCGCCGGACAGCGGCGTTTTGGCTATGTGTTTCAGGAGGGGCGGCTGTTTCCGCATCTCAACGTGCGGCAAAATCTCACCTACTCGCACTGGTTTGACCGCACGCTGTATTCGGTGACTGACTTTGCGCGCGCAGTGGAGCTGCTGGGCATCGGTGAGCTATTACAGCGCAGGCCGGCGCAGCTATCGGGGGGCGAAAAACAGCGCGTGGCGATAGGCCGCGCGCTGCTGGCCAAGCCACGCCTGCTGCTGCTGGATGAGCCGTTGGCGTCGCTCGACGCGCCGCGCAAAGAGGAAATCCTCCGCTATCTGCGCGTGCTGCGCGACGAAACCCGCATTCCCATGGTGTACGTAAGCCATGCGGTGGAGGAAGTGCTGCAACTGGCCGATCACGTGGTGCTGCTGGCGGCGGGGCGCGTGGCCGCGTCGGGCGAGGTGGCGCAGGTGATGGGCCGTGCGGATTTGCTGCCTTCGGGCGGGATGTTTGAAGGCGGCGCGGTGATCGAGGCGCGTGTCACCGGCGTTGACGCGGATGACAGCCTTGCCACGCTGGCGTTTGACGGCGGCACACTGACCGTAGGGAATTTTGGTGCGCAGGTCGGCGAGCGCGTGCGCGTGCGTATCCGCGCGCGCGCGAAGTGTCGCTCGCACTTACGTTGCCGCAACAGATCAGCATTCAGAATATTCTGCGCGGCGAGATCGCCGCCGTCGATGCACCGCACGGCAGCAGCGTTACCGTGGCGATCAAGATCGGCGCCGCCGTGCTGCGCGCGCGCGTGACACGGCGCGCCGCGCGGCAACTCGCGCTGGCGCCCGGCATGAATGTTTACGCGCTCATCAAGGCGGTGTCGCTGGACCGGCACGGTGGATTGGTTTAGCAAAAAATATTCATTAAAAACAAATACTTAGTTATAATGGCGGATATGAAAATCTTTGGTTTCGCCGGTTACTCCGGCAGCGGCAAAACAACGCTGATTGAAAAATTGATTCCCTTGCTGACGGCGCGCAGAATCAAAGTGTCGCTGATAAAACACGCGCATCACACCTTTGACGTCGATACGCCGGGCAAGGATTCCTATCGTCACCGCCACGCGGGTTGCACCGAAGTGCTGGTGACCTCGTCGCGGCGCTGGGTGCTGATGCACGAGCTGCGCGGCGCGGCCGAGCCCGATTTAAACCAGCAACTGATGCACCTGTCGCCGTGCGATCTGGTGCTGGTCGAAGGCTTCAAGCACGAGCCGATTCCGAAAATAGAGGTCTATCGTGCGCTGGTGGGCGAGCCACTGCTGCATCCGCATGACGCGAATATCGTGGCAGTGGCCAGCGATGCCGCGCTCGACACGGTACTGCCGCAACTCGATATTGACCAGCCGCCGCAAATCGCGGACTTCATGTTGAAACACTTGCAAATGGTGAAATGAGGGCCAAATGAGCGCGGCTTGGTTTCAACGATACAAGGCGGCATAATCCCCGCATGATTACTTTGCTTTATTTTGCCCGGTTGCGTGAAGCCTTCGGCATGGCGTCCGAACAACTCACATTACCCGCGGGCGCAGCCACGCTGGAGGGCGTGCGCGCCATGCTGGCTGCGCGCGGCGGCGTGTGGGCGCACGAGCTGGCGGCGGGGCGCGCGTTTCGCGCGGCGGTGAATCAAGCCATCGCCCGCGCCGACACGGCGGTTACGGATGGCGACGAAGTAGCGTTTTTTCCGCCGGTGACCGGGGGCTGATCGTGACGACAAGCGTGCGCGTGCAGGCCGAGGATTTCGACGTGAGCCGTGAGATCGCCGCGCTGCGCCAGGGCAATCCGCGCATCGGCGCCATCGCCAGCTTCATCGGCGTGGTGCGCGACATGAACGAGGGCGACAGCGTCGCCGGGATGACGCTCGAACATTATCCCGGCATGACCGAAAAATCCATTGAAGACATCATCACGCAGGCGCGCGGGCGCTGGCAGGTGATGGATGCGCTGGTGATCCACCGCATCGGCGCGTTAAAGCCGCTGGATCAGATCGTTCTGGTGGTGGTCGCCAGCGCGCATCGCGGCGACGCCTTCGCCGCGTGCGAGTTCATCATGGATTACCTCAAGACCCAGGCGCCGTTCTGGAAAAAAGAGCAAACCGGCAAAGGCGCGCGCTGGGTGGATGCGCGTGCCGCCGACGATGCCGCCGCCGAGCGCTGGCAAAAATGAACGCAGTGGGATTTTTGGCCGTTGGCGTGGGCGCGGTGTTCGGCGCGTGGCTGCGCTGGGGCTTAAGCGTAGGCTTGAATACCGTACTGCCGAATCTGCCGCTGGGCACGCTGCTGTGCAATCTGGCGGGGGGCTTCATCATCGGCGTGGCGGTGGAGTTGTTCTCGCTGCATCCGGTGCTCGCGCCGGAAATCCGCCTGTTCGTGATTACCGGTTTTCTCGGCAGCCTCACCACGTTCTCGGCGTTCTCCGCCGAAGCCGTCGCGCTGCTTCAGCGCAACGAATACGGCTGGGCGTTCGGCCTGATCAGCGCGCATTTGCTCGGGTCGCTGGCGATGACATTACTGGGCTTTGCGGTGGTTAGGGCGGTATCCCAATAAAAAACATTTTAAAACATATACTTACTGTATTTTTCCGCGTGGCGGCTGGCGTAAGCGGCTGAATCCACAAGGCATTTCGTGTATTATTCGCGCCAAGGACATTAATGCCGCTTCATCCGGTTTTCGGCTTAGTCCTGTCGAGGTAGTCGCGGCCTTTGAATGGTTTTGCTGATGCTTGCAAACCCCTGGCGCGCCCCGAACCTTAAAACCCCAAGTTGAATTTGCCTGAACCGGTTCTCGCGGCTTTGGTCGCGGCAGGCAGATCGCAGGGAGAAATCTTTTGAGTCAGTTATTTGCCGATCTCGGCCTGATGGACGATTTGACGCGCGCGGTTGTCGATCATGGTTATACGCAACCCACGCCCGTGCAGGTGCAGGCGATCCCGGTTATCCTGGAAGGCTGCGATGTGCTCGCAGGCGCGCAAACCGGCACCGGGAAAACCGCCGGCTTCACGCTGCCGCTGTTGCAGCGCCTGATGGAAAATCCGCCGGAGCCGGGCACTTGTCCAGTGCGTGCGTTGATCGTGACGCCTACGCGCGAGCTCGCGGCGCAGATCGAAGAAAGCGTGCGTACCTACGGCAAGTATCTGCCGCTGCGTTCGGCGGTGGTGTTTGGCGGCGTGAGCATCGCGCCGCAGATTGAAGCGCTCAAAGCCGGCGTGGATATTCTGGTGGCGACGCCGGGCCGCCTGCTCGATCACGCCAATGAGCAAACGGTGGATTTGTCTCGGGTGGAGATACTCGTGCTGGATGAAGCCGACCGCATGCTCGACATGGGTTTCATTCACGATGTGAAGCGCATTCTTGCGCTGCTGCCGAAACAGCGGCAGAACCTGCTGTTCTCGGCCACGTTCTCCGACGAGATACGTGCGCTGGCCGATGGCCTGTTGACCAACCCGGTGATGGTGGAAGTGGCGCGGCGCAATGCCGAATCCGAACTGGTGGCACAGCGGGTGCATCCGGTGGGGCAGTCGCGCAAGCGTGCGCTGCTCGCACATCTGGTGAAAACCGGCGACTGGAAGCAGGTGCTGGTATTTACCCGCACCAAACATGGGGCCAACCGGCTGGCGCATCAATTGGGGCGTTCGGGCATTTCGGCTACCGCGATTCATGGCAACAAAAGTCAGCCCGCCCGCACCAAGGCGCTGGCCGATTTTAAAGCGGGTCTGGTGCGCGTGCTGGTCGCCACGGATCTCGCCGCGCGCGGGCTGGATATTGAAGAATTGCCGCACGTGGTCAATTATGATTTGCCGCATGTCGCGGAAGACTACGTGCATCGTATCGGACGCACCGGGCGCGCGGGCAGTACGGGTGAAGCGATTTCTCTGGTGTCGCCCGAGGAACTGCCGCTGCTGACCGCGATTGAAAAACTGCTGCGGCGCAGCGTTGAGCAAACAGTGATTCCGGGCTTTGAAGCGGGTACCGAAACCGCCGACGATAAACGTGATGCAAGCGAGCACAGGGAACCCCGCGAGCCGCGCGAGCAACAACCACGACAGCAACCGCGTGCGGACGGTCCGCCTCACCCATCGCCGCAGCCGCGTCAGCGTCCCGGCGACGGAGACGGCGCCGCACCGCGCGAGGGCCGCGGACGCCGCCGCGGGCGCAATCGCAACCGTGACGGCGCGGCCCCTCGTGACGAGGGCATGCCGCGTGAGCCTCAGGCGAGTGCCGCGCCAGCAGGCAACGAAGCACGCCCGGCGCGGCAAGAACGCCCGCGCCACGAACGAGGCGCACGCGGGGAACGAGGTGAGCGCGGTGAGCGTGACGGCAACCGCGGCAGCGGCGTTAATCGCCATGATACCGCGCGCGAAGATCGCGACAATCGCGGCAACCGCGAGGCCACGCCGCGCCATCACCGCAACGTCGTGCGTGATGATGATTTTGGCAATCGTCTGCCGCCTGCGAAAGCCCATCGCCATCATGGACTGTTTAACGCCAATGGCGAGATCAGCGAAGAGAACGATAACCGGGGTAATCGGCTGCCATCGGCACCAAAACACCTGCGAAATCTCGATACGGAAGACGAAATCAACTACAACGTCGCGGCGCCCGCGGCGGCATCGGTGTATGACGACGATGAGCACCAGCCGGAATCGACCGTGGGGCAGATGTTTCCCTCGTCGGCGGGGTTCAATAACGTCGCGCGCTCCCCACGCGGCAATAGCGGCAGGGGAGGCCGCGGCGGGCGAGGGGGTCGGGCGGGCATGGGAGGCGCCGGCGACGGCGGCAGAGGCGCGAATCGCGGCAACCGCGGCAATCGCGGCAATCGCGGCGCGGGCGCCAATGACGAAAATCGCGGCAATCGTGCGCCGGCTTTCGCTGCCGGCGGCGCCGCAGGCATCGGCGGCAACCCACGCGGTCGCGACAAGGGGCGGCGGCGCGGTCAGCCGCAACGTCAGGGAGCGGGGTCAGGGCAAGGGCAGCCGCAGGGTCAGGGGCAGCCGCGTCAGGGGCAGCCCCGGCATCAACAGCGGCAACGGCAAAAAGCGCCTGTGTGATTGTGTGACGGTGTGAGTGCGCGGGCCGAGGTAACGTGCGGTGATGAACGCTAACCGCTCTTTTTCTCGCCGCCCAGTGCTTCTGCCAGATCGGCGAGCATCGCGGCCAGCTCGCCGCTCATCAGGGCGAAGTCGATGTCAAATTGCTCATCGGCATCATCGGCCTGATCCTGTGTATCGTCTTTGAGTATATCGAGGAAGGCGACGCGCTTGATCTGCAACTGCTCGGTGAGCACGAACGACACGCGGTTTTTCCACGTCATGCCCATGCGCGTGGCGACTTTGCCGCCAGCGATGTGCTCGCGTATTTCTTTGCCCTCGAGCGGGTGATTCACGTAGCGCACGGTGGCGCGGCTCTCGCCCGACGCCTGCAATTCGAGGTCCTGATCGATGGTGAACGGCGCGGGCGCCGAGCCCGAGCTTAACCACAGCGTCATCTGCGCCGAGGGCGACTGCTGGCATTCCAGGCGTCTGGCCTCGACAGGCACGTCGGCGCCGATCAACGCTTCGAGCAGTTCATCGGCCTTTTTGTCGGCGGCGGTGTCGATCACCAGCCAGTGGTTCACCGGGTCGATCCATACGCCCAACGTGCGACGGCGGCTTAACGCCTTGGGCATCAACTCTTCAAGCACGCGCTCGCGGATATCACGCATTTGCTTGCGGCCCACCGGATGTTCCTGTTTTTCAGCGAGTTTCGCGGCGCGCTCCTTCGCGGTCTGCGTAATGATGGAACCCGGCAGCAGCTTTTGATTGGCGCCGAATGTCATTAACCACTGGCGCTGAAGGCTGTATACAAAGCGATCATTGTCGCGTGGCGCGACCCAGCCGCGCGATTCCATTTCAAAGCTGCCGCACGGTTGCAGCGCGTGCGCTTTGAGTTTTTCGTCGAGGTCGTCGGTGGTGATACGGCTGTCAGGGGCGAGGCGATAGACGAGCAGGTTTTTGAACCACATGGTTTTCCGGTATTTTCCAGGGTGAGGCACGGCAAAAAAGGGGTGATTATACCGGTTGAGCCAAGGCAAACAGGATGCAATGCAGTAATCGTTGAAGCGCCACGCATTGGTCACGTTGCGCGCGTCGGTCAGTGGAAAATGATTTATATTCCGCCACTGAATCCGCGGCGCCTGCCTATTACCTTCGTACCTTCGGAACCCCCGAGACACAATGAATCAATTCCTGCAGTTTGTGACGACGCCTCTGCCGGGCGCCGTGCTGACGGCCACTTATAACAGTTGGATGGTGGCGCTATCGTTCCTGGTCGCCGCGCTCGCGTCCTACACCGCCATCGACCTGGCGGGGCGCGTGCATGAATTCAGTGCGGAGCGGCGCCAGGCCGCCGGTTGGCTGGCGGGAGGCGCGGTGGCCATGGGCGCGGGTATCTGGTCGATGCACTTCGTGGGGATGCTGGCCTATCAGTTGCCGATTCCCGTGCGTTACGATTTATGGGTGACGCTGGCGTCGATGGCGCTGGTCATCATCACCTCGGGCTTTGCGCTGTTTATCGTGACGCGCAGGCCGCTTGCCCCGGTGCAACTATTGCTGGGCGGCACGATCATGGGCGCGGGCATCGGCGCCATGCACTACACCGGCATGGCCGCCATGCGCCTGGATGCGCTGGTGATGTATTACACGGGGCCGTTCGCGCTATCCGTGGTCAATGCGGTGGCTTGCTCGACCGCCGCGCTGTGGCTGGTATCGCGGCGCACCGGGGCCAATGTGCGAAGCAAGGTATTGGCCGCGCTGGTGATGGGGGTGGCGATTTCGGGCATGCACTATACCGGCATGTATGCGACAGTATTCGTCGCCGCGGGCAGCGGTGCGGTAACTGTTGCAGGGATTGATCCCGCACTGCTGGCGCTGGCGATCACGGTGATTACGCTGCTCATCATCGGTATGGCGCTGGCGGTTTCGCTCCAGAGCCAGCTCATGTCTCAGGCGCTGCGCGAGCAGAATCAGATGCTGCGCGCCGAAATCGGCCAGCGGCGCCAGATCGAAACCGAATTGCAGAATCACCAGGGCAATCTGCAAGCGATCGTCGATGAGCGCACGCGCGCGTTGTCGCAGGCCAATAGCAATCTGTTGCTGGGCGAGCGGCGCTTTCGCGCCACCTTCGAGCAGGCCGCCTTGGGCATGGTGCATATCGAGGCGGGCACCTATCGCATACTCATGGCGAACGAACGGCTCTGCCAAATGCTCGGCTACACACAGGATGAATTGATCGGAACAGACTCGCGCGCGCTGACGCCGCCGGGCGAGATGCAGGCCGACAACGAAAGAGCGCAAGTGATCGCCGGCGAGATCAAAAACGCGACGGCGGAACGGCGTCTGATGCGAAAAGACGGTTCGATCGAGTGGTTTAGCCGCAGCCTGTCGCTGGTGCGCGACGAGTCCGGACAGCCGCTGTATTTTATCGGGGTGCTTGAAAACATCTCGGTACGCAAACAGGCGGAACAGGCGCGCGCCCAGTTGGCGGCGATCGTTGGCGCATCCAACGACGCCATTGTCAGCCGCGATCTCGATGGCAGGGTACTGAGCTGGAATCGCGGCGCCGAAGTGCTGTTCGGCTACAGCGCGGCGGAAATGATCGGGTGCCAAATTAGCGTGCTCGCGCCGGCGTCCCTGCACGGCGAATTTAGAATCGGTGAGGAGAGGGCGCCGGTGTTCGAAGCGCACTCGCACGATTCGGTCAGGCTGGCCAAGGACGGGCGCAGGATTGATGTATCGATCAGCGCGGCGCCGATCATGGACGCGACCGGCAGCGTCACCGCGGTTGCGCTGATTTTCCGCGACATTACCGATCGCAAGCAATCGGCGCAGGCCCAGGCCCAGCTTGCGGCCATCGTGGAAACCAGCGACGACGCGATTGTCGCGCGCGCGCCGGATGACATCATTGTCAGTTGGAACGCAGCGGCGGAACGCCTGTTCGGATGGACCGCCAAGGAAGCGCTCGGTCAACCGTTCCGCCGCCTGCTGTCGCATACGCCCGAGGTACGTACCCACGGGCGCTTTGAAAAACTGCTGCGTGGCGAGCCTACCGCGGCGCCGCAGGAAGATATCCGCCGTCGCAAGGATGGCTCCAGCATTCACGTGCAGACAACCATGTCGGCGGTGCGCGACGAGCAGGGCAAGCTGCTTTTCGCCTCCTGCATCATGCGCGATGTCACCGAGCGCCTGAAAGCGGAGCAGCACATCAAGCAGCTCGCCACCAAGGATGCGCTTACCGGATTGGCCAATCGCAGCACGCTGCTGGAGCAGATGAACGCGGCTATCGCCCGCGCCGCGCGCTCGAAAACCGAACTGGTGCTGATGTTTATCGATCTGGATCGCTTCAAGGAGGTCAACGACACGTTCGGACATGCCTCCGGCGATGAATTATTGCGGGAATGCGCCCTGCGTCTGACGATGTGCGTGCGCGAGGTGGACATCGTGGCGCGGCTGGGCGGCGATGAGTTCGTGGTCATGCTCACCGACGTGATCGACACCGGCATCGTCGCGCCCATCGCCGACCGCATGCTCAAGTTGCTGACGACGCCGTATCAGCTTGGCAGGCACGAGGCGCGACTCTCGGCCAGCATCGGTATTTGTTCCTATCCGGCGGACGGCGAGGATGCCACGGCATTGATGAAAAACGCCGACATCGCGATGTATCACGCCAAGGCGCTGGGCCGCAATAATTACCAGTTTTACGCGGAGGATATGAATCAGCGCATCATGCAGCGTCTGCAACTCGAACGCGAGCTGCGCGCGGCGGTGGAGAACAAGGAATTCGTTCTGCACTTTCAGCCGCAGGTGGTGGTCGCCACCGGAAAAATCCAGGGCGTGGAGTCGCTGATACGCTGGCGACATCCGGTGCGCGGCTTGTTGCCGCCGGCGGAATTTATCACTGCGGCGGAAGAAACCGGCCTCATTCTACCCATCGGCGAGTGGGTGCTGAACCAGGCCTGCCGCACCATCAAAGCGTGGCGGGCGCAGGGCGTAGGCATTCCCTATGTGGTGGTGAACGTGTCCGCGGTGCAACTGGGCGAAGCCTTGGTCACCTCTGTCAGGCAGGCGCTGCACGAGCATGCCATCGAGGCCAACTGGCTGATGCTCGAAATTACCGAAACCATGTTGATGGAGCGTGTCGAAGAAGCGATTTCCATCCTGCGGCGCATACGCGAACTGGGCGTACGCATCGCGATGGACGATTTCGGCACCGGCTATTCCTCGCTCAGCGTACTGCAGCGGCTGCCGCTCGATACACTCAAGATTGACCGCAGTTTTGTCAGCGCCATCGGTGCTGAAAGCGACGAAAGCGACAATGCCCGGGCTTGCGCCATCATCGGCGCCATCGTTGCGATTGCCGGCGAACTCCAGCTCGGCGTGGTGGCGGAAGGCGTTGAAACGACGACGCAGTTGGCGTTTTTGCGAACGTTGAATTGCCATGCGTATCAGGGATATCTCCACAGCAAGCCGCTCGATGCCCGGACGATAGAGGCGCACTATGCACAAGCGTCGTCATCATCGGCAAAGGAAGACGGCGACGAATGCGGCGTCACGATGAATATGAATATGACGGACTAGCGTGTTAGCGCATCGGGCGTTGATTGAACAGCCCGCGGGCGGCATCGATACTGTCAGTGGCGGTTAATCCAACCGGCCCCGCGCCGGCGGCGACACAGGCATCGGCCGCCGCGCCGTGCAACCACACTGCGGATTCCATCGCGTATTGCGGCGCCACCCCCTGTGCGATCAAGGCGGCGATGATGCCGGTGAGAACATCGCCCATGCCCGCGCTTGCCATGCCGGGATTGCCCGACGTATTGATACGCCATGGCTCGCCGGGCGATGCACAAATGCTGCCCGCGCCCTTGAGCACCACGTGCGCGTTCAATAACGCGGCGAGCGTGGTCGCGGCGGCGATGCGGTCGGCTTGAACTTCGCGCGTGGCGCTGCCAAGCAGGCGCGCGGCTTCGGCGGGATGCGGCGTGATTATCTTTGTTGTAACTATTTGTTTTAAAAGGTTTTTTATTTTACCGGAGGCGGCGATGATGTTGAGTGCATCGGCATCGATGATCAATGGCAACGACGCCTCGCCCGCCAGTTTTAGCGCCCACTGAAGATAAAAATGCGCGTCGGCGGATAGGCCCAGGCCGGGGCCGAGTGCAATGCAACTCAGTTGATCCAGTTTCAACACCGCATCGGCGGAACGCAGCATCAGTTCCGGTTGCGCGCCATCCACCCGCGGTGCGTCATCCGACAGTAAGCCGACATACACGCGGCCCGCGCCGAGCTTTAATGCGGCGCGCCCGGCCAGCAATGCGGCGCCCGCCATGCCGGTGTCGCCGCCGATGATGCCGACGCTGCCGTGACTGCCTTTGTGGCTATTGCGGCGACGTGGCGCGAGGGCGGGGGCGAAGGCGCCCAGTACGCGACCAGGTGCGATCCCGGCGTCACGGGTGAGGTCAAGATCGAGGTCATCGGTAATAATGTCGCCGCAATGATCGGGCCCTTCGAGTGTCAGCAATCCGGGTTTCGCGCCGATGAAAGTGACGGTGTGCGCGGCGCGCACACAGCAGCCATGCACCTGGCCGGTATCCGCGTCGAGGCCGCTGGGAATGTCGATCGCGAGCACGGGCGTGCGGCATTGGTTGATGTAGCCTATCCACTCGGCGGTGCGGCCCGTGATGGCGCGGGTGAGGCCGATACCGAACAGGCCGTCGATGACGAGGCTGCATGAAGCATCGGCGTCCGGCGGGCCATCCCGCGTCGCGCCGTTGGCGGCGCGCCACAGGGCGTGGGCGGCGGCGGCATCCGGCGGCAATGCAGCCGCGTCGCCGCCAAACACCACGGTGACGGAATAAAACCACTGCTTGAGATAACGCGCAGCAACAAAGGCGTCGCCGCCGTTATTGCCGGGGCCGGCGAATAGCAAAATGGGTTTGCCGCTGTCGCCGGCAAGCCGGCGGGCGAGTTGCGCGACGGCAAGTCCTGCGCGCTCCATCAGCGCCAATTGGGCGTGGCGCGACTCAATGCGGCGGATGTCCGTCGTCTGATAGAGCGGGGCGTCGTGGCTGATGCGGGCTTGCATGGTGAATAAGTTTAGCGGAAAAGCATTGTAAAATACGGCTTTACAGCGCCTGAAAAGTTGGCATTGCGATGATTTTGCATCTCCGTGGCCGCCGTGCCCTTTCTGATTTCCGCCTGGCAAAACTCCTGCGGTCGCTTTCGGCCTCGCTGCCGTCCATCACGCTGCGCGCCGAATTTTGGCACTTTGTTGAAATCACGCGCGCGCTGAACACGGTCGAACTCGAACGGCTTGAACGCATCCTGACCTACGGACCGGCGTCAATGGTTGACGCAGCGCAAGGGGAACTGCTGTTGGTCACGCCGCGACCCGGCACGATCTCGCCGTGGTCTTCCAAGGCCACCGACATCGCGCGCCAGTGCGGGCTGGAGGCGGTGCGCCGCATCGAACGCGGCACGGCCTTTTGGGTCGGCGGCGTCACGCTGGAGCAAGCGCGCGCGGCGCTGCATCCGCTGATTCACGACCGCATGACCGAGTGTGTTTTCACGGTGATGGAAGACGCCGATCAGTTGTTCCGGCGCTTTGAGCCCAAAGCGTTGACCACGGTGGATATTCTCGGCGGGGGCGCGCCTGCCCTGGCGCGGGCAAACCGTGAACTGGGTCTGGCGCTGTCGGAAGACGAGATCACGTACCTGGTCGACAACTTCAAACGCATGGCGCGCAATCCGTCGGACGTGGAGCTGATGATGTTCGCGCAGGCGAATTCGGAGCATTGCCGCCATAAGATTTTCAACGCCGATTGGGTGATTGACGGCGAGGTGAAAGACATGTCGCTGTTCGGCATGATCCGCACCACGCACGCGAAACATCCGCAAGGCACGGTGGTGGCGTACTCGGACAATTCATCCATTATCGAGGGCGCTCGGGTGGCGCGGTTTTACCCGGCAGCGGATGGCGGGTATCGCTTCGTTGAAGACGACACGCACATCCTGATGAAGGTGGAAACGCATAATCACCCCACGGGAATCGCGCCGTTTCCCGGCGCCGCCACCGGCTCCGGCGGCGAGATCCGCGACGAGGGCGCGACCGGGCGCGGCTCCAAACCCAAAGCCGGATTGACCGGATTTTCGGTATCGAATTTACGTATCCCCGGCGCCATTCAACCGTGGGAAAGCGACGCGTACGGCAAGCCGGGGCGCATCGCATCTGCCTTGCAGATCATGCTCGAAGGCCCGATCGGCGGCGCGGCTTTTAACAACGAATTTGGCCGCCCGAACCTCGCGGGTTATTTCCGCACCTATGAGCAGAGCGTGGCCGGCGAAATGCGCGGCTATCACAAGCCGATCATGATCGCGGGCGGCGTGGGCAACATCGCGGCGCGTCATGCGTTCAAGGCGACACTGAGTGCGGGAGCCTTGTTGATTCAACTGGGCGGCCCCGGCATGTTGATCGGGCTGGGCGGCGGCGCGGCGTCGAGCATGGACACCGGCGCCAATCAGGAAGACCTCGACTTCGATTCCGTGCAGCGCGGCAACCCTGAAATGCAGCGCCGCGCGCAGGAAGTGATCGACCGTTGCTGCGCGCTGGCGGACGCCAACCCGATATTGTCGATCCATGATGTCGGCGCGGGCGGCATCTCCAATGCGCTGCCGGAGATAGTGCATCAGGCCGGGCTGGGCGGGCGCTTCGATTTACGCAAAGTGCCAAGCGAAGAGCCTGGCATGTCGCCGCTGCAAATCTGGTGCAACGAAGCGCAGGAGCGTTATGTGCTGGCGATCGCGCCGGAATCGTTGCCGTTGTTCGAGGCGCTTTGCCTGCGCGAGCGTTGTCCCTATGCGGTGGTGGGCGAAGCCGCAGATGACGGGCGGCTCACCGTCCATGATCCGGTGTTCTCGAACAACGCGGTGGACATGGAACTCGACGTGTTGCTCGGCAAGCCGCCGAAGATGACGCGGCGCGTATCTCGTGTGACCAGTGAACTGCCGGCGTTCGACGCCGCGCACATTGATCTGCGCGACGCCGCTTACCGCGTGCTGCGGATGCCGTCGGTGGCGGACAAGACCTTTTTAATCAGCATCGGCGACCGCAGCGTGGGCGGCATGACCGCGCGCGATCAAATGGTTGGCCCGTGGCAGGCGCCGGTGGCCGATGTGGCGGTGACGCTGATGGGCTTTAACACGCATCGCGGCGAGGCGTTCGCGATGGGCGAGCGCACGCCGCTGGCGGTCATCAACGCCGCCGCATCGGGCCGCATGGCGGTGGGTGAAGCGATCACCAATATTGCCGCTGCCCCCATTGCGAATATTGGCGATATCAAGCTCTCGGCCAACTGGATGGCGGCGGCGGGGCATGGCGGCGAAGATGCCGCGCTGTTCGATACCGTGCAAGCCGTGGCCATGCAGTTGTGCCCGCGGCTCGGCATCAGCATCCCGGTGGGCAAGGATTCGCTGTCGATGAAGACCACCTGGAGCGAGCGCGGCGAGAACAAAGAAGTGGTGGCGCCGCTGTCGCTCATCGTCTCCGCATTCGCGCCGCTGGCCGATGTGCGGCAAACACTGACGCCGCAGTTGCGTACTGACTGCGGCGACACCGTGTTGTTGCTGGTGGATCTGGCGCAGGGCAAGACGCGACTCGGCGGTTCGGCGCTGGCGCAGGCGTGGGGGGTGACCGGCGCGGTGGCCCCCGACCTGGATTTCCCATCGGACATTGTTAAATTTATTCAACAAAAACAGATACTTACGAACGATAATCACTTGCTGGCCTATCACGATCGCTCTGACGGCGGGCTGTTTGCCACGGTGTGCGAGATGATGTTCGCGGGCCGCGCGGGTGTGCTGCTGGAGTTGCCGCCAGGCGCCGCCGCTATCGACACGCTGTTTAACGAAGAACTTGGCGTGGTGCTGCAAGTGCGCGTGGAAGCGGAAGCCGCCGTGACGCAATCGTTTCAAGCGGCGGGCGTGGCGTGCGCGCGCATCGGCAGCGTGAATCCCGAAGGCAGCGTGAATCGTGACGCCACGCTGCGTGTGCGCGCGGGCGGCAAGGAGGTGTTGTGCGAGCGGCGCGTTGATCTGCACCGCGCCTGGTCCGAGACCACCTATCGTATGCAGACCCTGCGCGACAACCCGCAATGCGCGCGGCAGGAATATGACCGCATTCTTGACGCCGATGATCCGGGCATCACGCCGCACCTGACCTTTGATGCATCACGGGACATCTGCGCCCCGTTTATCGCCAGCGGGGCGCGTCCGCGCATCGCTATTTTGCGCGAGCAGGGCATCAACGGCCAGATTGAAATGGCGGCGGCGTTCGACCGTGCCGGCTTTGCCGCGTTTGACGTGCATATGAGCGACATCATCGCGGGGCGCGTGAGCCTCGCCGATTTCAAGGGTTATGCCGCGTGCGGCGGGTTTTCCTATGGCGACGTGCTGGGCGCGGGCGAAGGCTGGGCAAAGTCGATACTGTTCAACGCGCGCGCGCGCGATCAATTCGAGGCATTCTTCAAGCGCGGCGATACGTTCGCACTGGGCGTGTGCAACGGCTGCCAGATGATGAGCAACCTGCACGCACTGATTCCAGGCGCGGCGGGCTGGCCGCATTTCATCAAAAATAAATCGGAGCAGTTCGAGGCGCGCGTCGCGATGGTGGAGGTGATGCAATCGCCGTCGTTGTTTTTTGACGGCATGGCGGGCAGCCGCCTGCCGGTGGCGGTGGCGCACGGCGAGGGTTATACCGAATTCGCCGGCGATGCCGCGATCAAGGCAGCGCAGCCGCTGGTGGCCTTGCGCTTCGTGGACAACCTTGGTCACGCGACCGAACGTTATCCATTCAATCCGAACGGATCACCACAGGGCATTACCGGGCTGACCACGCCGGACGGGCGTTTCACGATACTCATGCCGCACCCGGAGCGCGTGTTCAGAACCGTGCAGCACTCGTGGCATCCGCAAGCGTGGGGCGAGGACGCACCGTGGCTGCGGATGTTTCGCAACGCGCGCCGGCGGGTGGGGTGACGGGCTTTACGCGGTTTGCCCAATAAAAAACGGCGGAAAGTATCCGCCGGTTTTTATTTTAAAAACAGATACTCAGGGTGGTATTTTTTACTCTACCTTGGCCTTGGCACGCAGATCCGCCAGCATTTTCTGCACCATTTGACCCTGCATCATCTGCTGAATCTGCGGCTTGGCTTCCTCGAACGTCGGCACCTTGGCCGCGCGCTCGTCATCAAGACGAACTACGTGCCAGCCGAATTCGGATTGCACGGGCGCGTCGGTCATTTGACCTTTTTTCAACTTGGCGAGCGCGTCGCCGAACGGCTTGACGTAGCGAGCTGCCGGACCCCAGTCAAGATCACCGCCCTTGCCCTTGGAGCCGGTGTCCTTGGATTTTTCCGCGGCAATTTTCTCGAAACTGCCGCCTTTTTTGATCTGCGCGATGATGTCCTTGGCCTCGTCTTCTTTTTCCACCAGCACATGACGGGCCTTGAACTCCTTGGCCGGGATGGTCGGCTTGATGCGCTCGTATTCTTTACGCATGATATCGTCGGTGACCGGATTTGTTTTGACGAAATCCTGCATGTAGGCATTGACCAGGATTTCCTGGCGCTGCAACTCCAGTTGCAGGGCTACTTCAGGCGTCTTGTCCATGCCTTTTTTCGCTGCTTCCTGGGCGACGATCTCCTGATTGATTAAGGTGTCGCGTATGGCCGCGCGAATCTCGGGTGTATCTGGTTGTTTGCCGGCGGCGCGTGCTTTCAGGATCACGTCGAGCTTGGCTTGCGTGATCGCCACGCCGTTGACTCTGGCTACCGGCGCTTGCGCGAAGGCGAGGGCGGGCAGCAGGCATAGTGCGGAAACCAGGGCGAACGGGGCAAAAGTGCGGTGGTGGGCGTGCATAAAAGAGTCCTTAAAGTGTTGCTGAATACTGCCGAATGGAAAGGTTGACTAAATTTCGTCGGGTGCGTAGGCCTTGATCGACAAAGCATGAATATCATGCTGCATCATTGAGCCGAGCGCATCGTAAACCATACGGTGCCTTGCAGGCAACGCCACGC
>JANPOH010000254.1:0-20642 GCA_031427895.1 Betaproteobacteria bacterium | reverse complement strand
GTTTTGATGGTGTGATAAAACCTTTCCCTCATCCCCACCCTTCTCCCGGAGGGAGAAGGGCTTTTCCTCCCTCTCCCTCCGGGAGAGGGATCGAGGGTGAGGGAAAGCAGTTTAGAACCGCAGTAGCTTATGATGCACCAGCACTACGGAAGGGAATCGCTCCCGGTGGGGCGGCCGGACTTCAAACCCGGTAGGGGCTGTTAACAGTTCTATGTGGGTTCGACTCCCACTCTCTTCCGCCACTTTTTCGCACCTAAATAGCGCGTCATGACTCACCTTGTGTTGCTGCCCGGTATGGATGGCACCGGCTTGTTGTTTTCGCAGTTTGCTGCCGCGCTCGGCGGCAGCGTCAACCCCGTCATCATTGACTACCCACCAACACAAGCACTCGACTACACGCAACTTGAAACGTATGTGCGCGAGCGACTGCCCACGGATACGCCGTTCGTTCTGCTGGGGGAATCGTTCTCCGGTACTGTCGCAATCTCCATCGCCGCCAACCCGCCGCGCAATCTGACCGGACTGATACTGTGTTGCTCGTTCGCCCGAAATCCGCGTCCGTCGGTTGCCGTATTGAAACCCGTTACACGTTGGTTGCCGGGCTTGCGCTCGGCTACGCTGGCCAGCCCCCTGCTGCTCGGCGCCTGGTCAACGCCTGACCTGCGAAAACAGCTCGCCAGTGCCTTGGCGCTGGTTTCGCCGAACACCCTGCGCGCGCGGCTGCGCGCCATTTTCGACGTTGATACGACAGACGCGCTGCGGCACGTGCGCATTCCAATTCTTTATCTTCAAGTCACACACGATCGTGCCGTATCAGGGAAGGCAAGTCGGCTTGTCGCGTCACTGGCGCCACAAACGCGCATCGCATCTGTCACAGGGCCGCACATGCTGTTGCAGGCGGCGCCGGCCGCCGCCGCCGCAATCGTGACGAAGTTCGTTGAGCAAGCATGTAGTCTGTAGGACGGAACAAGCGCACCGCATCGCGCCTGTTGTGATAGCCGCGTCAAGGCGCTCGCGTTACCGGAGCTACGCGCCAAACTCGCCGATCTCGGTCTCGAAACAATCGGCAATTCGCCCGCTGCGTTCGCCGCGGTCATCAAGGCGGATTAACTCGCGCAGGGTGCAATGCTCCGCTTCAAGGGGGAAACGCAATGCGAAGCCGCGGCAACCTTGCTACTTTAGAAGCGCTTCCGCGAGTGATCGCGGAGAATAAATAGTTACGCCTCCAAACGATTTTCCGTACCCGGCGCCAAAATGCGCGCGGTCTCCACTGACCAACGCCGCACACCGAAAACGAATGGCGGCGGCGAGTACGGGCCGGTCTTTCTCCGGCAACCAGTCTATTACGCCCGAATCACCGTGTGCAGTCGCTGCCGCCACGACATTCAGTCTTTCCAGCAGGGCATCCAGAACAGCGACGCCATCGGGCGCCTTTGCCGCGAGATTCCGGCGAGCCTCTTCGATGACATAGCCATCCGCGCAGCACTCATGCCCGGCCTGCAAAAGCCGCTTCACCAGCTCCGCGACTGCACCGTCGGATTTGGTCGCGGAAAAAAGCACATTCGCATCGAGGAAAATCCGCATGCGACAGGCTTAGCGGGCGCGCTTCTTCTTGCGGCGCAGAAAACGATCAAGATCCGCCTCAGCCTCGTCAAACTCGCGAATGCGCTTTTCGGTGTACATTTCTATCGGGAGCGTAACCGCAGGGCGCAGTAAAAGCCCCTCCGCGGTAGTCTCCGCGATGAGATGATCGTCCGCCTTAAGGCCAAGCGCACGGCGCAGCTTGGCGGGCAGCGTCACGACACCACGGCTGGTTACGGTAAGGGTGGCCTTCATGAGCAAAGTATTGCAGAAAGACAGAAATACTGCAATCTGATTCCTCCTTCAGTCGCAGACCCTGTTTGCAAAAGCCGCCTATTGTGCCGCGCCGCTGGAGAACCCTTACAGCGTCGGATTCTCAACTTCCCCACCCAACGCCGCCAGCCCCCACGCCGGCGCCTGCGCATCGAAGTTCAGGCTGATATGCGCCCCCAGCGCATGCGCGTCGCGGAAGATTCGCTCCAGCGGGTAACTTTGATAAATGCCGGTGGCGCCGGTCACGGTGTGCAACGCGTCCACCGCTTCCATGCATAGCGTTGCCGCATACGCGGCGTTGCGTTTGTAACGCAGCTTTTCCTGCATATCCGGGGTGATGTTGTTGTTCGCTTGCTCCTGCGCCTGAATGGCATCCGTGCGCAGCATCAATTTCGCGGATTCAATTTTCACCGCCGCCGTGCTCACGCGATGCTGCACGATCTGCTGGTCGCGCATTTTCAAGCCGGTATAGTTGGTGCTGCGCTCTTTCACCAGTGCCAGCGTGTGTTCCAGCGCCGCCATGGCGTTACCCGCCGCCGTGGCCGCGATGCCGTGGCCGCCGAGTGCGTTGAGCGAGACGCGATACAACGGGTTGGGATTGCCCTTCGCGCCCGGAAAGCCATCGCCGCCGCGGATATCGTAGGCGCACAGCGCGCGGTATTCGGGCACGAAAATGTCCTTCGCGATCACCGTCATGCTGCCAGTGGAACGCATACCCAGCGTGTGCCAGTCGTCCACCACCTCGTATTGCGATTTGTCGAGCAGGCACATGCGGTGATCGATGACTTTATCATCGTCCCGGACAATCGCCGCCAGCATGCACCACTCGGCGATATTCACGCCGCTGGAGAAATTCCACTTGCCGCTGATGACAAAACCCCCGTCGGCTTTGCGTGCCCTGCCCTGCGGGTACGCGATGCCCGCCGCGATCAGGGCATCGGGGTCTTTATCCCATACATCGGCCTGCGCGCGCTCGTCGTACATCGCGAGCATCCAGTTATGGATGGAGAGATTAACCACGTTCCAACTGGTCGACGCGCAGCCGCGTGCCAGCTCCATCGGCACGTCGATGTAGGAAATAAAATCGTATTCCATGCCGCCCCAGCGTTTGGGCTGCAAGATACGCAGCGCGCCGGTGCGATGCAGGTCGGCGATAGTTTCAGGCGGAATCACGCGCGCGGCTTCGGCGGCGGCGGCGCGAGCGCGTAGCGCGGGCACGAGGTCGTGCATCTGACGAAGGGTGTCTTCGTAGGCTACGTTGGCGAAACCAGGCGCGGAGGTATGAGGTGCGTTCATTTCGCAAGCGCCAAACTACAAAGATACATGGTAGACAATGGTCCTTGGTCTGCGCCCCTTCCCCTTGAAAGGGAGGGAACCGATTGTTGGGAGTTACGAATTCATTCCGGCTGTATTTTAGCCGCTTTAATCACCCGGCCCCAGCGCTCGGTTTCGCTGCGGATCAGCGCCGCGTAAACCTCCGGCGTGCTGCCGATGGGTTCGCCGCCCTCGGCGCTTAGGCGGTTTTTCATTTCCGGCGCGTGGAGGATTTTCACGATTTCGTTGCGGATGCGGTTCACCAATTCGGCGGGCATGCCGCCCGGCCCCAACACGCCGTAGAACGGCCCCGCCGAGTAACCGGGGATGGTTTCGGCCACCGCCGGCACGTCGGGCAATACCGGCGAGCGCTTTTCGCTGGTCACCGCCAGCGCGCGCACGCGGCCTGCCTTCACCATCGGCAGCGACGAAATAATATTGCCGGCGGTGAAGCTCACTTCGCCGCTCATCGCCGCCGTCAGCGCCGGCCCAGTGCCGCGATACGGCACGTGAATGATGTCGATGCCCGCCATGGTTTGCAGCATCAGCCCGGACAAGTGCGCGGTGCCGCCGTTGCCGGATGACGAATACGTCATCTGCCCCGGCTTGGTCTTCGCCAGCGCGACCAGTTCCTTGATCGATTTTGCCGGCACCGACGGATGCACCGCCACCACCGCCGGCACGATGGACACCAGCGTAATCGGCGTCAGATCGCGCAGCGGGTCATACGGCATTTTTTTCAGCAGCGACGGCGCCACGGTGATGGGCGCGGGCGTGCCGAGCATCAGCGTGTAGCCGTCGGGCGGTGACTTGGTGACGATCTCGGTGCCGACCACGCCGCCCGCGCCGGGGCGGTTGTCGATTACCACGGATACGCCGAGGTTTTCCGACAGTTTTTGGCCGATGCTGCGCGCGAGGATGTCACTGCCGCCGCCGGGCGCATACGGCGACACGAAGCGGATGGATTTGGCGGGCCAGCCCTGCGCACTGGCGTTGCCCGTAACGGCCACCGACACCGCCATCCACAGAAAAGCGCCTGTTACTTTCATTAACGGCTCCCGAGTTTGAAGCTGCGAGATTACCCGCGCCCCGCGCGCGACGCAATCGACACAATGTGGCGCGGATATACGACGCAGCTTGACGCCTGCCGTGCGCAATCGTTAGCATCGTGCCTTCCATTCCATTCAGCCGCGCACGTCTCAACACGTGCCGCCGCGCACCGCCACTATGCAGACCACTGCCCCCAAATTCGTCACCGAAGCCAATGCCTGGAAAGGCGCTGATTTCGCCAACGACACCCGCTGGCACATCACGCTCAACGCGCGACAAGTCGCCGAACTGCAATCAGCCGCCGATGCCTGCATCGCGCGCGGCCTGCGCGAGATCGATATCCAGCAAAAAGATTTTCCGCTGCCGGGCTTTGCCAGGGAAATCGAAGCCTGGGCAGACGAGATCAACCGCGGCCGCGGCTTTTTGCTGCTGCGCGGCCTGCCTGAAACATGGAGCGACGAACAGGTACGCGCCGCGTTCTGGGGCATCGGCCTGTATCTCGGCGCGCCGATTTCGCAAAACTCCTACGGCGACATGCTGGGCGAGGTGTTCGACGAAGGTGTGAAAATGGGCACCGGCCGCGTGCGCGGCTATCGCACCAATCAGCACCTGATGTTTCACACCGACCGCTGCGACATCGTGGGCCTGCTGTGCCAGCGGCAATCCCAATCCGGCGGCCTGTCGAGCATCGTCAGTTCCACGCGCATCTACAACGAAATCGCGCAAACGCATCCTGAGTATCTCGGCCCGCTCTACAACGGCTACATCTGCATCAATGTCGAAGAAGGCGGTGATCTTTCCACGTATCGCATGCCGGTGTTCAGCGAGAAAAACGGTGTGGTCAGCGCACGTATCCTGCGCAACACCGTCGAATCTGCGCGCAAAATGGGTTACGCCAAATACAACGAACTCGAAACCGCCGCGCTCGCGTGCCTCGATGAACTTGCCAACCGCGACGACATGCGCCTGGACATGATGCTCGCGCGCGGCGACATGCAGTTCATCAACAATTACACCACGCTGCACGCGCGCACCGAATTCGAGGATTACCCCGATCCGAAGTTAAAGCGCCACATGGTGCGGCTGTGGCTGGTGGCATACGGCGAACGGCGCACGGTGGATGCGGAAACGTTCAAGGATTACAGCGGGGTGGCAAAAACGCTGGAACGGAAGTAAGCAAATATAAGTATATGTTTTTAAACAATTATTTAACCACAGATGAACACAGATACACACCGATAAAACCAAACACACCTTCACCGTCATTCCTGCGCAAGCGGGCATCCCCTTCCCATTGGGAAGGTAGGATGGGGCCGTCTTGTCTCAAGTGCCGCTGTGTTATGGGTTCCCGCCTGCGCGGGAACGACGGGGTAGTGGGGTTATCTGTGTTCATCTGTGTTCATCCGTGGTTAAAACGTTTTTGACCTGTTAACGGATCACAAACCATGACCACCGACCAAGACGAAATCAGAGTCCTCGCCCCCACCGGCGTCACCGGTTCCGGCTTTCTGGAAAGCTCGTTCGAGCAGGGCCTTGCACAAAAGCCGCACTTCATCGGCGCGGACGCAGGCTCGACCGACCCCGGCCCGGAGTTTCTCGGTTCCGGCAAAACCGCGTTTCCGCAGGCTGCGATCCGTCGCGACTTGCGCTTGATGATGCTCGGCGCGCGCAAAATCAAGGTGCCGCTGATGATCGGCACGGCGGGCACCGGCGGCAGCAACGAGCAACTCGAAACCATGGCGGCGATGGCCAAAGAAATTGCCGCCGCCGAGGGCTTGAGTTTCAAGCTCGCGCTGATCCACGCCGAAGCGGACAAGGCGTATCTCAAAAAGCGTCTGCGCGAAGGCCGCATCACACCGCTGTCCCCCGCCCCGGAGTTCAACGAAGCCGTGATCGACCGCAGCGCGCACATCGTCGGCATGATGGGCGCGGAGCCGTGGCAAAAGGCGCTCAACGCCGGCGCGGACATCATTCTCGCCGGGCGTTCCAGCGACACCGCGATTTTCGCGGCGATGCCGGTGATGCGCGGATTCCCCGAAGGTATTTCGTGGCACATGGCGAAAATCCTCGAATGCGGCGCGGCGTCTGTCGTGCAGCGGCGCACGCCCGACTGCATGTTCGCGTGGGTGCGCAAGGATCACTTTGTCGTCGAAGCGCCTGATCACACGCTGCGCTGCACGCCACAGAGCATTGCCTCGCACAGCCTGTATGAAAACGCCGATCCGTTCAAACTGGTCGAATGCTCCGGCACGCTGGATCTGACGCACTCGCGCTACGAAGCGCTGACCGACCGCGCGGTCAAAGTCACCGGCAGCGAATTCATCAAAGCGCCGCGCTACACCGTCAAGCTCGAAGGCGCGGAGAAAGTCGGCTACCAGAGCATCCTCATCGGCTCGGTGCGTGATCCGTTTATCATCCGCCAGATCGACGACTGGACCGCGCGCGTCACCGAAAAAATTCACGCGCGCGTAAAAATGGTGTTCGGCGACAAATTGAACCCCGGCGACTATCTGCTCAACATCCGCATCTACGGCAAAAACGGCACCATGGGCCCGCTGGAGCCGGTGAAAGAAATCCGCTCGCATGAATTGTGTTTGATCTTCGAGGCCACTGCGCCCACGCAGGATATCGCCAACACCATTGCCGGCGTGATCCGCCATCAGGCGCTGCATCTGCCGATCCCGGAATGGAGCGGCCTCATCACCGCCATCGCCTGCCCGTACAACCAGATGGAGCGCGGCGCGGTGTACAAATTCAACGTCAACCACGTGGTCGAACCGAATTCACCGACAGAGATGTTCCCGATGTCGCTCTACGACGTGAATGGCTCAACCGTGAAGGAGTTAGCGCAATGACCCAACTCGCCGAACTGGCGCGCCTGATCCGCAGCAAAAACGCCGGCCCGTTTGAACTCACCTTCGACATCATGTTCGATGACGACGCCACTTATCAGCGCGTGAAAAATTCCGGCGCGCTGACGCGCGAGGAAGTCGCCAAACGCTACAACCTGCCCGCCAGCGACGTGAAATTCTTTTATTGCGATCACGCCTACGCGATCAAAGCGTCAATTCCGCGCCCGTATTTTCAGGGCGACCCGCGTGATAGCGACGGCCACGGCGGGCAACAGTACGCGCCGTTGATGGATATTGAGATAAAGTAAAAATATGTTTAAAAACAAATACTTACATATATTCGTCGTGGGCACGCTGATCTACAGCGGCGCGATGGCGCAGTCATACCCCAACAAACCCATCCGCCTCATCGTGCCCTTCGCGCCCGGCGGCGGCACCGACATCACGGGTCGCGCGATTGCGATGAAGCTCACCGACGCACTCGGACAAACCGTGGTCGTCGATAACCGCGCGGGCGCCAACGGCACCATCGGCGCGGACATCGCGGCCAAGGCGCCGCCCGACGGTTACACGCTGTCGATGATTTCATCGAGCCACTCGGTGAATCCCAGCCTGATGAAAAAGCTGCCTTACGATCTGATTGCCGATCTCGCGCCGATCACGCAGGCGACCACGCAGCCGTATGCGCTGATCGTGCATCCCTCGGTGGCGGCCAAAAGCGTGAAAGAGTTGATTGCACTGGTGAAGGCAAAACCGAATTCACTTAACTACGGTTCGTCGGGCACCGGCGGCTTGAGTCACTTGTCGGGCGCGCTGCTGTGCTCGATGACCGGCATCACCATGACGCATATTCCGTACAAGGGCGGAGCGCCCGCGTTAACCGATTTGGTCGGCGGACAAATACAATTATTGTTCTCCACCATTCTGCAAGCGCAGTCGCAATTAAAAGGCGGCAGAGTACGTGCGCTGGCCGTCACTACCGCCAAGCGTTCCGCCGGCGCGCCGGATTTGCCGACGATGCAGGAGGCCGGTGTCGCCGGTTACGAAGTCGCCGGCTGGTACGGCATGGTGGCGCCGCTGAAAACACCCGCCGCGATTATCGCCCGGCTTAACACCGAAGCCGTGAAGGCATTACGCGCCTCCGACATCAAAGACAAACTCGCCGCCGACGGCTCCGAGCCGGTGGGCAGTACGTCGGATGCGTTTGGCCTGCACATCAAAGCCGAAGTCGCCAAGTGGCAGAGGCTGGTTAAAGACGCGAGTATTCGGGCGGAGTAAGTTACCGAACTTCAAAAACTATTTGCCGCGGATTTACGCAGATGAACGCAGATTACCCCCACCCGTCATTACCGCGCAGGCGGGAATGACGGGTTTGTGTTTAATCTGCGTTCATCTGCGTAAATCGGTGTCAAAAGATTTTTTCAAATTGCCGTTCAAGGATTCACCATGACTCTGGCCACCGACCTCGCCAAACGCATCCTCGAAACCCGTTACGCCGATCTGCCGCCCGAAGCCATCCACTGGGCCAAGGTCGGCCTGCTCGACACCATCGGCTGCATGATCGCGGGCAGCCGCGATCGCAGCACGCAAATCGTCACCCGCGTCAGCACCATCAGCACCGGCAGCAGCGGGCCGAGCCTGCTGTTCGGGCAGGATCGCCGCGTGGCCGCGCTGGATGCCGCGCAGATCAACGGCACCGCCGCGCACGCGCTGGACCTGGACGATTGCAGCAACACGCTGGGCGGGCATCCGTCGGCGGCGGTGCTGCCGGCGCTGTTTGCGCTGGCGGATCAAGGTTACGACGGCGGCACCACTGGCGAAAAATTTATCGCAGCGTATGTGGCGGGCTTTGAAACCGAATGCAAGCTCTCGCTGTGCCTGAACTTCCATCAATACACCAAGGGCTGGCACCCCACGGTGACCATCGGCATTTTCGGCGGCACCGCGGCGGCGTGTTACCTGCTGGGTTTGAGCGAAGAAAAAACCGCCATCGCACTGGCGATGGCCGCATCGATGGCGGCCGGCGTTAAATCGAACTTCGGCACCGACACCAAGCCGCTGCACGTGGGCAACTGCGCGCGCAGTGCGCTGTTTGCCGCGGTGCTGGCGCGCGAGGGCTTCACCGCCAGCCCCGGCGCGTTTGAACACAAGCAGGGTTATCTCAATGTGTTCAACGGCGAAGGCAACTACGATACGTCACGGATTTTCCCTCATTGGGGCGCGCCGTGGGATATCGTCACGCCCGGTATCGCCATCAAGCAGTACACCTGCTGCGGCAGCACGCACCCGGTGGTGGACGCGATGCTCGATCTGACCAGCGAGCACGATCTGACACCCGAAAAAGTCGCGAAAATTCAAACCTGGACACACCCGCGCCGCCTCGAACACACCAACCGGCCCGATCCCCAAAGCGATGTCGATGCGCGCTTCAGCGTGCAGTATGTCTCCGCGCGCGCGCTCGCCGATCGCTGCATCCTCGCGGCACATTTCGAGAACAATGCCTACCGCGAGCCGAAAATTCAATCGATCTTAAAGCGCATCGAGTCATCCACCTACACCACCGCGCAGTTCCCCGCCGACAATCACTTTGCCGCCGAGGTGCGTATCACGCTGACCGATGGCCGCGTGGTGGCGAAAAAACTCGATCAGCCGTATGGCCGCACCTCCGCCAACCCGCTGTCGGCCGAGCGCATGAAAGCCAAGTTCGACGGCTGCGTGCGCGGCATCATTCACGACGCCAATCTCGCGCCGCTGTATGCCACAATACAAGGGTTCGAAAAACTCACGGATGTGCGCGCGCTGACGGCGTTGATTTCAGCCAGCCCCGTGCGCGCCGCCGCTGCCGCCTGACCCCACGCAGCACCCTGCATACATAACCAAAGGAACCCCCATGAAGATAATGTATTTCGATGATTTCAAACTCGGCATCGTCAAGGGCGCGCAGAACGACACCGTCGTGGATGTCAGCGCCGTGGTGCAGTCGATCCCGCATACCGGCCCGCACGATCTCATCAACAACCTGATCGCGGATTTCGACAACTGGCGCGCCAAGCTCGAAGCCGCCGCGGCCGCCGGCAAAGGCGTGCCGATCAGCAGCGTGCGTATTCGTCCGCCGCTGCTGCGCCCCGGCACCATCGACTGCATGGCGGTGAACTACATGGAAGACGGCACCCGCGACGCACCCGCGCCGATCAACGCCTTTAACAAAGCGCCCGGCGCCATCATCGGCAACGGCGACACCATGGTGCTGCCCGACGTGCCCGCGACGCTGTTCGAGGGCGAAGCCGAGGTTGCCGTCGTTATTGGCAAGCGCGCCACCAACGTCAAGGCCGCCGACGCGATGAAACATATTTTCGGTTACCTGTGCTTTATCGACGGCTCCGCGCGCGGATTGCCGCCGCCCAGCAACGTGTTCTTCCAGATGAAATCGCGCGACACCTTTGCGCCGATTGGACCGTTCATCGTGACTGCCGATGAAATACCCGATCCGCACAAGCTGCAAATCACGCTCAAAGTGAATGGCGAGGTGAAGCAAAACTTCAACACCGATGACATGGCGCACAAGATTCCGCGCTGCATCGAGTGGATCAGTTCCATCCACACGCTCGAACCCGGCGACATCATTGCCACCGGCACCAACCATCGCGGCCTGTCCGGCTTTCAGGACGGCGACAAGATCGAACTCGAGGTTGAGAAGTGCGGCAAGCTGACCATCAACATCCGCGACGACTTGAAGCGCACCTGGTCACGCGAGACACGGCTGGATCGCGCGAACCAAAAGCTCGACGGCCTGACGCCGCAGTTGAGCGGCAAATACACAACGAATTAACCAATAAAAACAAGTAGTTACGATGTAATCGCAGAGGCGCTGCGGCGCCCCGCGTTATGCGAGCGGTTCAACCGACGCCTACACTCGCCCGCTATCCATGCGTAAGGCCGTCGAGATCGGTAAACGGCGCCTCCTGGTTAAAGGCGGCATCGTTCACCAGAATATCGACGCGCCCGAACGCCGCCCGCGCCTGTTCAACCATGCGCGTGACCGCGGCCGTGTCGGCCACATCCGCGCGCACGGACAAAAGCGCCGCCGCGCAAAGGGTTACTGGCTGCTTCATGCCGCCTCCGAGGGTTCGCTGTAACGGTTGCACTTGTTAAAGCAAATCATATCGCGCCAAGGTGTCGCGCGGCGGACCACGGCGTATCCTGCCTTGCAGGCGTGCCACGCAAGGCGGGATAACACCCGCCTTGCCTCTACCGATTCAGCGTTTTCGCCAGCCACGATGAAACAATCTCCGCGACATGTTCCTCGCGGTCATTGTAGAAGTGATCGCAATTGCGCACGATGTTCACCTCGCACGGCCCGCCGCAGGCTTGCGCGAATGCTTCCGCCGGATAGCGGTCGCGGTCTTCCTTGTCGCCGCGTATCGCCAGCACCGGGCACTTTATTTGCGGCGCCAGCGCGATCGTATCCGGCACCGAAACGATGCGATCCAGAAAACTTTCCGCGCTGATCACGTACCACCAGCCCGGCATGAACATCAATTCGCGTCCGCGCCCCGCCGCGACCCGATCACGGGCCTGTTGCGTGAGCGCATCCAGCTTGCCCGCGGCGAACAATTTCTCGCTGCCCCCGGACGTATCCTGTTGCGCGCCCCCGCGCCCGGCGGACAGCAGCACCAGCGCTGGCGTGTGCGGATGATCGGCGACATGGCGCGTGGACAGCATGCCGCCATTGCTGTGCCCGATGATGACCGGGTTGGCATACGCGCTGCCGCGCGCGGCCAGCCACTGCGCGGCAAAGCAGTTGTCAGCAATCGATTCAGCGATGGTTTGAAATGCGCCGCCCTCGGGCGCGCGGCTCATGCGCGTGGTGAGGATGTCATGCCCGCGCCGGTTGAACGCCAGCACCGCCAGCCCCAGTCGGGTCAGCACCGGCGGCAGAAAGCGCGCGCCGCCGGTGTAAAAATTCATCGTGTTGCCGTGAAAATACAGCACCGCGCCTTTGATATCCGCCGCCGGCCCATCCGGCTCGTGCAGCGCGCCGTCGATGGGAATGGTGTCAGTGGGAATGGTGACGAGTTGAGTACGCATGGAAGGGGGTTGTTTCCTCAAGCAGAGCATTATTCCGGCTTGACGCCTGCCGCCCTGAACACTTTGCGGCGCGTCACGATTTCTTCACGCACCAGCTTGTCGAGCGCCTCTGGCGTGCTGGCCTTGGCGGTCGCGCCCTGGTGCAGAATTTTGTCGCGCACGTCGGTGGTTTCCAGGATACGCACCACCTCCTTGTTGAGCTTCATGATGATGGCGCGCGGCGTTTTTGACGGCGCGAACATGCCGAACCAGCCGTCGTATTCAAACCCCGGCAGCGCGGCTTCCGCGATGGTCGGCACATCAGGCAGCATCGGCGCTCGTTGCGAAGTAGTCACGCCCAGCGCCAACAGTCTGCCGCTTTTTATCAGCGCAAGCGTCGGCAGCAGCGGCGTGACAAAATAATGAATGCGGCCGGTGAGCGTGTCGTTCACGGCTTCCGGCACGCCTTTATACGGCACATGCACCGCGGCAATATTGGCGGCCCGGTTGAATAATTCCGAGCCGTAGTGGGTGCCGCTGCCGATGCCCGACGACGCAAAATTAAACTGCCTGGGCTTTTGCTGCGCCAGCGCGATCAGCTCTTTCAGCGTGCGCGCGCCCAGGGTCGGGGCGACCACCACCACCAGCGCCGTGGTGGCGACCTGGCTGACACCGGAAAAATCTTTTATCGAATCGTACGGCAGATTGTCGTAGAGCGCGGCGCTGCCGGCGAAGGCCGACGACGTGAGCATCAGCGTATGCCCGTCCGGCGCGGCCCCCGCCACGATGCCGCCGGCGACCGTGCCGCCCGCGCTGGAACGGTTGTCCGCCACCACCTGCTGCCCCCACGCCTCATACAGCTTGGGGCCGATAAAGCGCGCAAGAATATCGCTCGCGCTGCCCGGCGTGAATGGCACCACGATGCGTATCGGTTTGACGGGATACGCCGGGCCGGCCTGGGCCGCGGCCCACTGCGCCGGTATCACGCAAGCGGCCGCGAGCAGCCATCGCTTTAAAGTCATGTTTTCCTCGTCACGGTTAAATCACATGCCATGATGCGCCCGCGGCAGCGGCGGCATGCAACGATTGTTGACAACGCGCGGCTACCTGCGGAAAGCACTGAAGCCGATGCGCTGTATCACGCCGTCGCGCGCGATCATGTGTTTCACCGCCGCGGCAAAGTGCAGCGCGATCAGCACCATCAGCACGATGACGGTGATGTAATGCACCTGACTGCAAATTTCCTTGTACGCCGGCGCTTCCCAGCCCCAATGCGGCAGAGTGTAGCCGAAATATTTGATCGGGTATTTGGTGAACGATGACCCAAGATAACCCGACACCGGCATGATGACCATGCAGGCATACATGACATAGTGGCTGATCGCCGCCGCCATGCGCTGCCAGGCGGGAATGTGACCGGGCAGCGGCGGCGCGCCATGCGTGAAGCGCCACGCCACGCGCAGCAGAATCAGCATGCCCAGCGTGAGGCCTATCGATTTGTGGATATTGAACCAATAGGCGCGCACGCCCGGCGGGCTTTTGGGGATGTCGATCATCCACCAGCCCAGCGCGATCTGCGCCAGCAAGCCCAGTGCGATCAACCAGTGCAGAATAATCGCGACGCGAGTGTAACGTTCGGTGTTGTTCATGGGATCACTCTGACTATTTTTCGCCCGCGATGGTGTAGGCCCACAGCGCCTCGATGTCATCCGCGCTTAACAAGCCACCCCACGGCGGCATCTGGTTTTTGCCTTTGCTCACCGATACCAGAAACCGGTTTTTATCGTCACGCGGAAAAATCCGCAAATCAAACGCGCCCTGCGGATCGAGCATGCGCGGGCCGTGGCAAGCCGAGCAGTTCTGCGAATAAATCGCCGTGCCTTTTTTAATCTGCTCGGGCGCGGGGGAATCGGGCGTGTCCGCCCGTGCCGTCGTTGCATGCACCAATACGCATGCAACGGCGGCCATCATTTTAAAACCAGTTGCGTTTATCAACGTCCACTTTCCTTTTACTGGTCAAACAACGCGAACGTCCATACCAAACCGCCCAGCGGGATATCCGGCAGGCCGCGACGGCCCGAACCGACGCCGGGGGTATAGGAATTTCCGATACGTGCCGTCCCTGCTACCCCGACGGTTCGCTGACGTGGCTTCCATTGCCTGCACGTCAACTCGACGGCCTTCCCTATTCAGACACGAGGTCGGCAACCGCATAAAGTTTACGAGGCTACTTCCAGGTTCACTTGCGTTACGGCCTGCATCTTTGTCGTTTAGGAACTCGCGACCTTCGATTGCTCGAACGCCGCTCCTGCGTGCTACCAAGGCGTATGGGCAATTCCTTGGACGGGACTTTAACCCGCTGGCTCAATTGCTGTTACTGCGAACACCTGACCCCTTGACTGACCCCTTGGTTGGCTTTCGTGCCTTGCGCGCCATTTCGTACCCTTGCGTACTATTCGGCACCGTTATTTTACCCAGGCATCAACTATTTTTTTCAGTTCCTGCATGCGATACGGCTTTGCCAGGTAGTCGTCGAACCCCGCCGCGATGCAACGCTCGCGGTCACCTTGCAGCGCATTGGCCGTCACCGCCACCACGGGCGTGCGCCGCTTCGCGCTGTTTTCCGCCGCAGCGTCTTCGATCTCACGTATCTTCAGCACGGCCTCGAAGCCGTCCATCAGCGGCATTTGGCAATCCATCAGGATCAGTGCATAAGTCGCACGCACGTACGCCTCGACCGCCTGCGCGCCGTCGTGCGCAATTTCGACCTCAACATTGCAGTGCTGAAGCATGGCCAGCGCCACTTGCTGATTGACGGCATTGTCTTCGGCAAGCAACACGCGGGGTTTCACCGCGCTCGCGCTTGCCTGAGAGACATCAGCAGGTGACGCCTCCAACGACGCTTTCGCGGATGTATCGGGTTGCGGATTTCCAGAAAGCAGGTCGTTGATGGCGTTGAATAAATCAGACTCGCGCACAGGCTTGCTCAGATACAGGCTCACCCCTGCGGCGCGCGCCGCGCGTGCTTCGCCGGCAGCGCCCAGAGAAGTCAGCATGATGAGTGGCGTGCGCGCAAGCGCCGGATCGGATTTCACCGCACGCGCCAGTTCGATGCCATCCATGCCCGGCATCATCATATCGATCAGCGCGAGGCCATACGGATCATTCATCGACGCCGCATCGCGCAACATTTCCAGCGCCTGCAGTCCATTCTCAGCAGAGCCGTTGCGCATCCCCCAAGACACCACCTGTTCATGCACGATGAGGCGATTGGTGGCGTTGTCGTCCACCATCAGCACGCGCGAGCCGCGCAACCGCTCTTCGAATACAAAGGTTTGCACGCGCGCGGACGGGTCAAGCTGCACCTTGACGGTGAACCAGAAATTGGAACCGACACCGGGGGCGCTGCTCACGCCGATCTCACCGTCCATCATCCGCGTTAACTGCTGACAGATCGCAAGACCCAGGCCGGTGCCGCCGAAACGACGCGTGGTGGATGCATCCGCCTGCACAAAGGGTTTGAACAATTCCTGCTGCGTTTCGGTGGGTATGCCCATGCCGGTATCGCGCACTGAAAAATATAATTCACGCGCGTCCGCCTGGAACGGCGCCGTGCCATGAGGCTTGATGTCAACGAATACTTCGCCGCGCTCGGTAAACTTGATCGCGTTACTGACAAGATTGGACAGAATCTGGCGCAGCCGCACCGGATCACCGCGCACATGGATCGGCACCTCGGGCGCAATGTGGTACACCAGCTCAAGCCCTTTGTGTTGTGCGCGCTCGGCAAACATTTCAACCACCTTCTCGATGCACTCGCGCAAATTGAACTCAAACACTTCGAGTTCGAGCTTGCCGGCCTCAATCTTGGAAAAATCGAGTATGTCATTGATGATCGCCAGCATGGCCTCGCCCGACTGCCCGACCGTTTCCGCAAATCGCCGCTGCGTCGCATCAAGCGGTGTTTTCAGCAACAGATCGGTCATGCCGACAATGCCGTTCATGGGCGTGCGAATTTCGTGGCTCATGTTGGCAAGAAATTGTGATTTCGCGCGATTGGCTGACTCCGCCTCGATGCGGGCGCGCGCCAACGCCTCGACATAGATATCGCGCTCTTCATCCGCCGTGCGCATCGTTTTTAACACGCGATGACCATAGTAAAGCGCGCCCATAATCATCAGGATTACCAACCCGGCGATCAAATATTCAATGCGCTTCAAATTTTTCGCGGTCTCGACCTGCCGGTCAAAATGCGATTTCTGGATGGCGCGCACATTGCGGCTCAAGCGCGCCATGGCGGCATTCAGCGTGCCGTATTTGCGATCCATCGTCGCCATGCGCTCGCCTGCCTTCTCCGGCTGGCTCTGCGCGAAGAAGTTGAATATCAGCCCCGCCTCCTGCACCATCCCTTTCATCGTTTTGTCGATTTCAACAAAATCATCCGTCAGCAGCCGGGATTCCGTTGACCGTTGCGTGGCGATTTCCTGTTGCGCGGCAGCGAGCTGCGAATTGAATTTGATCAGCGCTTTTTGCATGCGCTCGGTTTCAAGACTGACATCGCGTGAGTCGAACACATCATTGCCCGGTGCATTAACTTCACCGGCAATTGCTGCGAGGTCAGCGTAAACCGACAGCCGCCCGGCCCACTGCTGATTAACCGCCACCGATTCGGAGTAAATTTCCATCAAGCGATGGTTCAAACCCAGACTGACCAGAACGGTAATCACATCCAACGCCGCCAACAGAAAATACAACCAGTACCAACCGGGGCGTCCGCGCGTATGTGCTTTTTCAACTGCAGCGCGGGCGGCGGCGTCAGTATCGGTATCGGCAGATGAGTTCATGTAAGAGTTCGCAAAGAAAAATGAGTAACGGACCGTAACGGGCCATTCGATTCAATTATTCACTGCCCAGAAAATTCACGCCGCGGTCGCAGCCGCACTCCCGGACTAACATTGCCGGACTAACATTGCGGGCGCAGGTTAGTATTGTGACACATCAATTACGGTATATAGTGTTTTGCCAATTTTGGGTAGTCGGCAAACCGTTTGGGCAGCGAAGAATTCCAATAGCGATCCATAGGCCATAAACCACCGTAGGGTGGGCACGCCGTTTGTGCCCACGCGGAAAATCATTACCGCTCGCCGAAATCACCCGCGCCGGATACCTCCGCGCCTCCGGCCCAATCAACGCCAATCAGCGCTTCTTGGTTATCATACGGCTTTACGCCAAACCCAAATCATCATCAGGAGCCGTTGCATGAACGCACGCCGCATCACTTTAATCACCGCGCTGTTTCTCTCTGCCGCCACTCTGCCCGCCTTCGCGCAGCCCTACCCCGCCAAGCCGCTGCGTATCATCGTGCCCTTCGCGCCCGGCGGTGCCTCCGACGTGATCGCGCGCATTCTGGCGGGCAAGCTTACCGAGAGCCTCGGCCAAACCGTGGTGGTGGATAACCGCCCCGGCGCGGGCGCGAACATCGGCATCGGCATTGCGGCCAAGTCCGCCGCGGATGGCTACACGCTGCTGGTGGCGAGTTCCGCGTTCACGGTCAATCCCACGCTCTACGCCAATCCGCCGTACGATGCGTTGAAGGATTTTCAGATGATCACCTGCATCGGCAGCTCGCCCAATATGGTGGCGGTGCATCCGTCGCATCCGGCAAAGAGTGTGAAGGAATTGATTGAACTGGTACGCGCGCAGCCCGGCAAGCATAATTATTCGTCGCCGGGCGCGGGCACCACGCCGCATCTGTCGGGCGAAATGTTTCGCCTGGCGTTCAAACTCGATCTGCGGCACATCCCCTACAACGGCGCCGGCCCGCAGATTCAATCGCTGCTGGGCAACCAGGTGCCCATCGGTTTTGCGTCAGTGCCGAGCTTCGCATCGCAAGTCAAAGCCGGCACGCTGCGCGCGCTCGCAGTAACCGCGGAAAAACGCATGGCGCTGCTGCCCGATGTGCCTTCCATGGGTGAGCTTGGTTACAAGGGCATGGAAGCCGACACCTTTCAGGGCGTATTCGCGCCGGCGGGCATACCCAAAGCCATATTTGCGCGCGTGCAGGGCGACATCCTGAAGGCGATGAATACGCAGGACATGCGCGACCGGCTCACCGCCATCGCCATGATTCCCGTAGGCAATTCGCCGGACGAATTCACCGCGCAGGTCAAGGCCGACATCGCGCGCTGGGGTAAAGTCATTCGTGAGAGTGGTATCAAGATCGATTAACCCGATTAACCCGGTTAACCCGATAACCCCAAAGCGGCATCATGTTCCCGCGCCCGCCGAAGAAAAGTAACGCCGTTACAACGCGCTTTACAGCGTAACGACCACGTAGCCGTTCTCCACGGCAACGGGGTACATCAGCAGCCGGGTAGGCTTGCCTGACTGAATGAGTTCGTCGCCGGTCAGCAGATCAAACTCGAAGCCGTGCCACGGACACGCGAGAATTTCGCCCGCACGGCCATAAATCAATTCGCCGACTTCGCTGGGCAAGGTGGTGCCGCCTATCGGCCCCTTGCATACCGGCGCGCCTTTGTGCGGACACACGTTACGCACCGCGCGAAACTCGCCGCTTTTTAATTGCGTGATACCGATTTCGCGGCCATCGAGATCGATGATTTTGAATTTCCCGACGGGGAAATCGGCGATGGAGCCCGCGGTGAATTGTTTTTTCTCTGCCATGATTTTGCGTGATACCAAAAAGTCTTCCCTCATCCCAACTCTTCTCCCGGAGGGAGAGGAGCTAACAGCCACCACCCCCGCGAGGGGGAGTTTTTCATCCCTCTCCCACCGGGAGAGGGACCGAGGGTGAGGGAAAAGTTCAGCATCGAGAAAACATCAACGCATGCGAAAGGTTGTCATCGCGTTGTCCCAAAAAATCTTCTGTCGCTCGGCCTTGGGCAGCCCGCGCAGCGATTGTCCCGGCATGTCGTTATCCCAGTGCGGGTAGTCGGTGCTGAAACACAGTTGATCGTAGCCCATGATCTCGATCAGTTTGTCGAGGTGTTTGGGGTTTTCCGGCTCATCGATCGGCTGCGTGCTGAAACGAATGTGTTTATGCACATACTCCACCGGGGACTTTTTCACCCACGGCACTTCGTGGCGCAGTTGGCGCCAGGTGCGATCCATGCGCCACAGCAGCGGTAACAGCCACAAAAATCCATACTCGACAAAAATCACTTTCAAGCCGGGAAATTTTTCAAACACGCCGCTGAACACCAGACTGTTGACGCTGGATTCGCCAGCCTGATTCAGCGTGACGTAACGCTCCACATACGAATCGGGAATGCCGCCGGCGGCAATCGGCGGGCCGTAAAAAATACTGTCCGGCCCGGTGACATGCACCAGAATCGGCAGTTGCATTTCCTGCGCCGCCTCGTAAATTGGCCACCAGTAGCGGTTGCCCATCAGAATATTCAGCAGCGGCAGCGATACCGCGACAATCTGCGGGTGTTTGCCCAAACGCCGAATTTCCGCGGCGCCGGCCTGCGGGTCTTGCGACGGCACCGACATCGCGAACTTCAAGCGGTTATCCACCGGCAGCCACTGGTCAACCAGGTAATCGTTAAACGCCGAGCACAGCACGATTGATTCGTCGGTACCGGCCAGCGTGCTGCACAGCGCGCCGGTTTGCAGGCAGTTCAGCACCGCGTGTTCGATTTTGTTTTTGACCAGCAAATCCTGCACCAGAAAATGCGGGTCCGATCCCGACACGCCGCCGCACGGTGGGCGCGCATCTTCGCGATTCACCGCGCCATTCGGATGCAGATATTTGAGCGAACGCGCTTCTGCGCCCACCGTCGCGCGTTTTCGCATGAAGCGCTGCTTCCACGCTTCGGGCATGTACGGGAACACGCTGCTGATACCGTCCTTCACGTAGGGATGCACATCGCAATCCACCACTTTGAACGTATTCTGGGTATTCTGCTGCGCGGCAGCCGATTGTTTTTCCGGCATGTCCATGGTCCTGACTCCTGCGGTTACGAACGGAAGGCGCGCATTATAATCCTGTTGCCCTATTCAACCAATTGTCGCGCCGGACATGATCGCGCCGGACCGCCATAAAAAGTATTCCTTTAAAAACAAATAGTTATATGCAATGACTCTCGGAGATCCCACATGAGCGTTCAACCCCTGCACACACCCGCCGTTGCGGCTGACGCCACACCGGCGGCATCCATCTCCCAACAGATCTCCGAATTCGCCGCCAATCTCACTTACAAAGGCATCCCCAAAGCCACGCGCGAGAACGCCAAGTATCACGTGCTCGATGTCGTCGGCACCGCCATCGCCGCCACGCGCTTTGATTTCGCGCAGCACGCGCTGTCGGGCCTGCTCGGCATTGCCGAAGGTGGCAAAAACTCGGTGATCGGCATGGGCGTCAAGCTGCCGCTACGCGATGCGGTGTTGTTAAACGGCATTCTTGCACACGGCCTTGACTACGACGACACCCATCCCGGCGCGATTGTGCATCCTTCCAGCAGCGCGTTTCCGTGTTCGCTC
>JANPOH010000253.1:0-3924 GCA_031427895.1 Betaproteobacteria bacterium | reverse complement strand
TGGGACAAGGTGGGTTCGACGTGGGGGCCGGAAGGCAGCGGCGTGATGCGCGGGCGCATCGCCACCGGCTTTGGCTGGACCAAGGAGTTGGCGGCGAAAGTGGTGACGCCGACGTTGATCGTGGTCGGCGAATACGACCGGCTGAAAGAACGCCGTACCGTGTTCGAACAGATCAGTTCAAAAGAGAAAGTGTTTATCGATGTCGCCTGCGCCTCGCACTTCATGCTGTGGGAGAAGCAGCGCCGCGTGCTGCACGAAACCTCGGTCGAGTGGCTCACGCGCGGCAGCGTGAAAAACGTGCGGCGCGGCGAGTTTCGCGTGAATGAAAACGGCGCTTATGCGCCCGTCGCTGCCGCTAAAAAATAATCAATAAAAACAAATACTTAAATAAACACGGCGCATGCATCATGCGCCGTTTTTATGTGGGCGAACCATCGCGTGTTATTCGATTTTGATACCGGTGCGCTTGATGATTTCCGCCACCTGGCTGCTTTGCCGTTTCAGATATTCGGCCATCTGATCGGCGCGGTGGTACTGCGGGTCCAGTCCGGCGAGAGCGATTTTGTCGCGCGCATCCTGCGATTGCAGCACCTTGTCCACGCCCGTGTTGATGCGGTCGATCAGGTGTTTCGGCGTGCCGGCGGCGACCATCAGGCCGATCCACGCCGCGAAGTCGAAGCCGGGCATGTCCGCGGCGGCGGCGATGGTGGGGATGCCGGGCGCGAGCGGGCTTTGTTTGCTGACGGAAATGCCGTAGGCCTTCAGCCGCCCCTGACGAATGAACGGCATGGTGGCCGCCACGGTTTCGGTCATATAGTTGACCTGGCCGCCCACGATATCGGTCAACGCGGGGATGCTGCCTTTGTACGGCACGTGCGTGGCCTTGATGCCGGCGACGCCGTTGAAGTATTCCACCGCCAGGTGCGCGGCCGCGCCGGCGCCCGACGAGGCATAGGTGAACTTGCCGGGGCTGCCTTTCACCACGGACAAAAATTCTTTCATGTCCTTGGCCGGAAACGACGGCGAGGCCACCAGTATGTACGGCGACAATCCCGCGATCGCCACCGGCGCCAGATCGCGCAGCGGCACATAAGGCACTTTTTGCAGCAGCGGCGCTACCGTCACCGGGCCGCTGGACGCGGCAAGCAGCGTGTAGCCGTCAGGCGTGGCCTTCGATACGATATCGGTGCCGATCTGGCCGCCGGCGCCGGGGCGGTTGTCCATCACCAATGTCCAGCCGGCGATTTCGTTGAGTTTATGGCCGATCACGCGGGCGGCGAGATCAGTGGCCTGTCCCGGCGGCCAGGGAATCACCACGCGGATCGGGCGGATGGGGTATTCCTGCTGGGCATAGGCCATGCCGGCAAACAACAACGTGGTGGCGCATGCCAACGAGCGCGCCACGTGACGTACGGTCGTGCAGTTCATTGCGGGTTCTCCTCTGTTGTAATTGTTTTGCTACTATGTCGATATAACGCGCCAGCACGTTATCCGGCGACACGCGGCGTATTTTGGCACAATACGTCCATTCAAACCGTTCGGGGGGGGTGGCAAGTTATGGAAAATTACATATTCCAGCGGGCGCTGGCCGCGGCAGCGCTGCTGGCCGTGACAACGGGCGCGCAGGCGCAAGCCGCGGCGCCTGCCTACCCCAGCAAGCCGATCCGCATCCTGGTGCCGTTCGCGCCCGGCGGCGGCGCGGACCTGATGGCGCGGGTGATTACCCCGCGTCTGATGGATCGCGTCGGCCAAACCGTGGTGGTGGATAACCGCCCAGCCGCCAGCGGCATTGTCGCCACCGAGCTGACCGCGCGCGCGGCGCCCGACGGTTACACCGCGCTGGTGTGTACCAGCAATCACGCGGGTTATCCGTCGATGTTCAAGAGCCTGCCGTTTGATATCCGTCGCGACTTTGAGTTTGTGACGCAGGCCACGCTGTCGCCGCTGGTGGTGGTGGTGCATCCGTCGGTGCCCGCCAAATCCATGCAGGAATTTATTGCACACGCGCGCGCCAATCCCGGCAAGATGAATTATGGCTCGTCCGGCCCCGGCGGCTCGCCGCATATTGCCGGCGAGATGTTGAAGGCGATGGCGAAAATCGATATCACGCATATTGTCTATAAAGGTGTGGCGCCCGCGCTGACGGCGTTGATCGGCAATGAAGTGCAGATGAGTTTTACCAATTTGTTTTCCGGCGAACCGCATATCAAGGGCGGACGGCTGCGCGTGCTGGCGGTCACCAGCGCGCAGCGCCTGCCGGCGGCGCCGGATTGGCCGACGGTATCGGAATCCGGCGTGCCGGGCTACGAGGCCAGCATCTGGTATGGGTTTTTGCTGCCGGCGAAAACCCCCAGGCCGATCGTCGAAAAGCTGCATCGTGAAATCACCGGCATACTCAAGCAGCCCGAGGTCACCAAAACCTTTGTCACGCAGGGCGGTCTGGTGATCGCCAATTCACCCGATGAGTTTCGTCGCGTGTTCATGAACGATGTCGAGCGCCTGGGCAAGGTCATTCAGGCGGCCGGCATCAAGCCGGAGTAATACGCGATATGGTGGATATCATCCCCAGCGGAAAAATACTCGGCGCGACGATAGCGGGCCTCGATCTTGCGCGCCCCATGAGCGAGGCGGATTTCAACACAGTGCGCGCCGCGCTCGGCGCCCACGGCGTGCTGCGTTTTCCCAAGCAGCAGATCAACGCGCAACAGTTGGTCGATTTCAGCGCGCGCTTCGGCAAGCTCGAAGTCAACGTCGCGAATTCGTATCAGGAGCCGAGTCTGCCGCAGGTAATGATCCTGTCGAACATGCTGGAAAACGGCAGGCCCATCGGCTTGTCCGACGCCGGGCAAAGCTGGCACACCGATATGTCGTACAGCAAAACCATCGCTTTAGCCAATGTGCTCTACGGTATCAAGATTCCGCGCCGCGACGGCAAGACACTCGGCAACACCGAGTTCTGCAACATGCACGCCGCCTACGATGGCCTGCCGGATGAACTCAAGCAAAAACTCGACGGCAAAACCGTGTTGCATGATTTCAACAAATTCTGGGAAATGATGCGCCGTGAAAAAGGCAGCAAGCGCCCGCCGTTGACCGAAGCGCAGCGCAAATCCAAACCGCCGGTATCGCATCCGATATTTTTGACGCACCCGCTGACGGGCCGTAAAGTCTTGTACGCGAATCCGGGCTATTCAATGCGTATCAACGAATTGCCGCAAAAAGAAAGCGATGACATCCTCGAATTTCTGTTCGCGCACCAGACGCAACCTGCCTACCGCTACGCGCACATCTGGGAAGAAGGCGATCTGATGCTGTGGGAGGACATCGGCACCATCCATAACGCGGTGGCCGATTACGCGCCGCACGAGCATCGGCTGATTAAGCGTTGTCAGGTGATGGCGTCTGAGTTTGGCGAGAATTTTGCACAATGATCCCGTCGCGCGTGAAAGCACGAACCTTATTCGTCATTCCGGGCGTGACCCGGAATGACGGCGGGGTTGTCACGGTGTTAGGCCAATGCTGATATTTTAAATTATCGTTTAAAAACAAATACTTATGAAAAACAAACTCTGCATTTTTGGTGCGCTTACCACGCTGGTAGCCGGCATCTCGCACGCGCAATCTCCCGCAACCCCCTATCCCGCCCGCCCCATACGCTTCGTCGTCGGCTTTGCGGCGGGCGGCCCCACCGATGTCATCGCGCGCATTACAGGGCAGGACATGGGCGCGGCGCTCGGCCAAACCGTGGTGGTGGAAAACCGCGCGGGGGCGAATGCACAAATCGCCACCGAACTGGTGGCGCGCGCGACGCCCGATGGTCATACGCTGCTGTTCTCGTATTGCTTTTTGCGGGCGCCAGATTGTCGACAGTTTCCTTGGCACGAGGCCCGAAGCCGGAGTTCGCAATTTCATAGACTCGTTGCC
>JANPOH010000252.1:0-4078 GCA_031427895.1 Betaproteobacteria bacterium | reverse complement strand
GGCACGCGCTTGCCCCCCACCTCGTCCACCACCACCAGACTGCCGGTGTGATAGTGACGCATCAACTTGCACGCCGCATTCACCGTCACGTCGCGATTGATGTAGACGACCTCTCTGTTGCAGATTTCCCCGATACTCATGTTCATCTCCTTTGGTTGGCGACCGACGTCGCGGGCCGAACGCTCACGGTGCAGTGTGCCGTGCCGCGCGGCGATACCCTTGATCCACGTCAAGCCGGGCCCGGTAGCGTGCGGTTTTTTTGGTGACCCGTTTCTCCTTGCGCTCGAGCAGTGCCGCGCGTTGATCTGGGTCAAAGCCGCGCCGATGCACTTCAGGTCTACTGTGCCGAGCGGCCCGCTGGGGCGAAGCCGCTCTTTCCGCGGGAGCAGCATGATGCATAAACACAAACGAATCAGGCGCATCGCCGGAATCGCGCTGATGGTGTGCGGGGGATGGCTGATGTGGTTTGCGCCGGAAACGGGCTTGGGCGTGTTTCTATTGGCGGCAGGCATTTCGCTGGAACTGGCCGGCATCCGGCTGGAGCACAAACAGCGCGATTGAGCCGGCGGCACAGGCAGACGCGATGTAATAATATTAATAATAATAATATTATTATTAATAATCAAATACTTATATACATTATACCGATACACGTTAAGATCATTTCATGATTCATTCAACGCCTGCCTGTCGGCTCATCGGTTGCGTAGCGCTGGTCATGATGCTGCTGTGTCAGACCATGGCGGCAGCGCTGGCTTGCGTCGCCGCGCCCGTCCCCGCGCAGGCGGCAACGCAGGCGGAAAACGCGGCGGCGGAGGCGACGGTTGCGCCTGCCTGCCACCACGACGTATCGGTCGCCGGCGGTGCGCCGGCATCCAGCCGCCCGGATCGCTGCGCGTCGCACGATGCCGCCTGTGAAACCGCGAAGCTCAACATCCCCGCCGCGGCCCTGCTGGCATTGCCTGTTGCCGACCTTGGCCTGCCTGCCTGCGAGGATGACGTTACAGCGCGCTACGAGCCCATCGCCGAGCGCGCCGCGCCGCCGCCACTGCGATTGGTGTACTGCCGCCTGCTGAATTAGACCTCCGCCGCGCGTTCCGCCGGTGATGCACCGGCGTTGTCTTCCCGACGAACTTGCGGAGGTTTTATGAGTGCGTATTTCCTGACGATTATGTTACTGGCCGCTTGCTTATCAGTGCGCGCGGCCGATCAACCCCTTTCGCTGCAAGAAGCGCTCGCTATCGCCACGCGCGATTCCGCGCTGCTGGCGGCGCAACGCTCGGCGATAGCCGCCGCCGGCGAGTACACGGTGTCGGCGCGCGAACTGCCCGACCCGAAGATGAAGCTCGGTATCGATAATTTACCGCTCAACGGCGTCGACGCCTACAGCCTCACACGCGATTTCATGACCATGCGCCGCATCGGCGTGGCGCAGGAGTTTCCGCGCGCCGAAAAACGCGAGTTGAAGGGCCGCCGCGCCGATCATCAACTCGCGCGCGAACACGCGCTGCTGGGGGATGCCCGCGCGGCGCTGCGGCGCGACGTCGCCGTCGCCTGGATGGAGCGTTACTACGCCGGGGCAATGGCAAAGATCATCGACGAACAGTACGCCGAAACCGTGCTGCAACGCGACGCCCTGCAAGCGGGTATTGCCGCCAATCGCACCACGCTGACCGAGCGCATTGCGCTGGATTCCACTTTACAGATGCTGCTCAATCGCCGCGCCGAATTCGACAAACAGGCGGCGCGCGCGCAGGCCATGCTGACGCGCTGGCTGGGCGCGGCGGCGCAGCGTCCGCTGTCCGCGCCCCCGCACGCCGTCGTGGCGGCGCCAGCGCTGGAACACACGCTGCAACACCCTCACCTGCAAACGCTGGAGCGGCAGATCGACATCGCGCAAAGCGAAGCCGATCTGGCAAAAGCCGCCGGCAAACCCGATTGGGGGCTGGAACTGAGCTACGCGCAGCGCGGCCCCAACTACAGCAACATGCTGAACGTGCAGATCTCGATAGACTTGCCGCTGTTCGCCGAACGGCGGCAAAACCGTGAATCGGCGGCACGCGCGGCGCAGGTGGAGCAGGCGCGCGCCCTGCGCGAGGACGCGCTGCGCCTGCACCAGGCCGAAGCGGCCGCCGCGCAAACGGAATTCGACTCCGCCATCGCGCGCCTAAAACGCTTCGATGACGCACTGCTGCCACTGGCGCGCGACAACGTCACGGTGGCGCTGGCGGCGTATCGCGGCGGCTTAAGTTCGCTGGCCGCCGTGTTGGAAGCGCGGCGCATGGAAATCGATCTGCGATTGCAGAAATGGCAGCTTGCCGCCGAACAGGGGCGCGCCTACGCGCAGCTTATTTATTTTCTGCGAGAGGAATCCTCCCAATGAAACGCACCCTATGGGTATCGATAGTGATCGCATTGATCGCCGCCGCCGCGATCGGCGGTTACGGGCTCGCAATGCGCCGCATGAGCGCCACGCCCGCGGCCACGCCGCCAGAAACATCCACCGCCAGCCGCCGCGTGCTCTACTGGCACGACCCCATGGTGCCCGGCACGAAATTCGACAAGCCGGGCAAGTCGCCCTTCATGAACATGGAACTGGTGCCGGTGTACGCGGATGAAGCAGCATCGGACGACGGCAAAGTCACCATCAGCGCGCGCACCGTGCAAAACCTCGGCATCCGCGTCGTCGAGGTGAAAGAGGCGCGCATGCCCATGGGCTTCACCGCCACCGGCGCGGTGAGCGTGGATGAACGCTCGTTCAGCGTGGTGCAGGCGCGTGTGAACGGTTACATCGAGAAGCTGCATGTGCGCGCGCAGTACGACACGGTGACGCGCGGTCAGCCGCTCGCCGAAATTTACTCGCCCGAATGGCTGGCGGCGCAGGGGGAATATCTGGTGCTGAAACAAAGCACGCAGCCCGGCGCGGAGTCGCTCGCGCAGGCGGCGCGCACGCGCCTCGCCTTGCTCGGCATTTCGGAAGCGCAGTTGCAACGCATCGATCACACCGGCAAGCCCGAAGCGCGCGTGACGCTGCATGCGCCTGACGCCGGCGTGGTGTGGGAGATCAACGTGCGCGACGGCATGGCGGTGAGTTCCGGCATGCCGCTGCTGCGGCTGGCGAGTCTTGCCGCGGTGTGGGTCAACGCCGAAGTGCCGGAGACCGAAGCGGCGCTGGTGCGCCCCGGTGCGCCGGTGAGCGCGCGCGCCGCGGCGCTGCCGGATGCAATTTACCAAGGCACGGTGGCCACGCTGTTGCCGGATGTCAACGCCGCCACGCGCACCCTCAAGGCGCGCATCGTGCTCAATAACCCCGGCGCGCGGCTAAAACCCGGCATGTTCGTATCGGTGACGTTTAGCGACGAAAGCAAGCCGATGCTGACAGTGCCCGCCGAAGCGGTGATCCACACGGGAAAACGCAGCGTGGTGATCGTCGCCACGGTTAACGATAGCGGAAGCGCTGGCGGTGGCGGCGGCAAGTTTCACCCGGTCGATGTCCAAACCGGGCGCGACAGCGGCGGCATGACCGAGATACGCAACGGTTTGACCGCCGGACAAAAGGTAGTCGCGTCGGGCCAATTCCTCATCGACTCCGAATCGAGCCTGAAAACCACCTTGAATCGTTTGCAGTCCGCGCCGGATGTCGCAACCGCGGCCGCAACCAGGGCGATGCAGCACACCGCCAGCGGCAAAATCAACAGCATCGACGTTAAAGACGGCACGCTCGAATTGACGCACGGCCCGATACCCGCGTTGAAGTGGCCGGCGATGACCATGATGTTCCGCGCCGCCGACAAGGCCATACTGGCGAACGTAAAGGCTGGCGATGAGATCGAGTTCGACATGCTGGCCGCGCCCGGCAAGGATGGCGATTACGTGATCACGCGCATCGTTGCACAAAAACCCGGTGCAAAAAAATGATCGCCGCGCTGATACGCTGGTCGATCGGCAATCGCTTCCTGGTGCTGGTGGCGGCTGCCATCATCACCGCGTGGGGTGTGTGGTCGGCGCAGTGCCATGCCTGTGATTTTTTTGTTGAGCGCTGGAATAACCTTACCCACCGCCTTAGCTGCACCAGTGC
>JANPOH010000251.1:0-2684 GCA_031427895.1 Betaproteobacteria bacterium | reverse complement strand
CCGGTGGCTACGTGGTGCCGGACACCGTGGTGCAGATCGGGGGACTGGTCGGCCTCAACAGTGCAATGCTCGGCACCGCAGTGGGCGCGAATGTGGTGCAGTTGCAGGACACCACGGCGCCCGAGCCGGTCTTTGGTGCCCTCGCCACCGGCGTCGGCATCGGTACTGATGGTTTTGCGCTCAATTTCGCGGAGATCGCGAACGTTCCCGTCGGTCTTGCCCTGACCATGTTGAAGAACGGCGTCACTGCCATGACCATAAACGGCGTCTCCGGCAGTGGGAGTACCAGTGTGGTGATCCATACCAATCTGGCCCTCGACTCGACCGACTGGATGCTGGCGAATTACCTCGGTACGACCACGGCCAATGGCATCAGCGATACCGCTACGGTGCCCAATGTTCTTCAAGGTGGCGCCGACGACTGGTTTGCCATAGGCGGGAGCGGCGCCAACACTATCGATCTGAGCGGCGCCACCGTTAACGTAACGATCCTGGGCTACGAACTGAGCGGCCAAGGTGGTAATGACACCCTCATCGGTTCCACCGGCAATGACTTCTTTGAAGGCGGCACCGGCGCGGACCTGATGACGGGCGGGACGGGCAGTGAATTCTACGGTTTCCAACAGGGCGATTCACCAACGGGCAGTGTTAACCTGAACAATGGCGTTGTCGGCACGCTCGACAACGGCGACACCTTTGCTTTTTCCCTAGGCGGGGTGGACCGCATCACCGACTTTGCCGGCGGCGAAGGCATCAATCTGAGCGCGCTGAATGGTGATCTTGCCAACCTGTCAGGTCCGGGCTGGATGGGTGCGTTGGGGACGACACCAAGTACCGCCGTGCTGCCCACCAACGGTCTGGCGACTGACCAGGGCTTCTTCCTGGTGCGGGGCGGCTTCAGCGGGACGACGTTCACCGTCAACAATACTGGCGCCGATACGCTGGTGATCTACGACGGCGATTCAACCGCAGGTGTGACGCAGACCGGCATCGTGTTGAGCGGGGTGACGCTGGCGCAACTCAACGCCTTTAGCGGCAGCAACTTTATCTCGCATATCTAACGGCGATAGTCCGGCACCGCGTGGTTGCAGGGGCCGTCCGCGCCAGCGGACGGTTTCTTCTTTTGTCTTGGGAAACCGCGCGCAAGGGTACGATTCAAACTGATGTGGAAGCGTCGGAGCGTCGGGTAGGGCGGGAGCTATCCCGCCTTTTGTGGTGGCCACGGAAGGCGGGATAACTCCCGCCTACGATTTGCTACAGTTTACGAATGCGTTTTCATCGTCACTCCCCGGAAGGGCGACTCATACGGACTTTGTTTTTCAGTGCGTATTCCATGGTGACTTTACCAGGGTGAACGGTGAGGAAAACTTGCAATTCAACCTCGGCTGCCGTACCATCAAGCTACTTTTGTAGCAAATAATTTTGGGGGTGGATTATGCGAAGGCCGGTACGGATAGATGACTCGCTCTACGACCAGGCACGAGCGCAAGCGAATGCGGAGCGGCGTACGATTGCCGGGCAGATTGAATTTTGGGCGTTGATTGGAAGGACTGCGTTAGACAATCCTGATCTGCCCATTGATTTTGTGCGTGATTTGTTGATTGCACGTGCAGAAGGGCTAACGCTTGCTTCACCTTTTGTTGCCGAAGGCAAGCGTAGCTGATGGGAGGGGTCGTTCGTGTTGAGCAGAGTGCGATGTTCAAGCGGGCTTACAAGCGTTTGCATCCGAACCAGAAGGCCGATGTGGATGATGCGGTGGCCGACATTGTGCGAGACCCGCGCATCGGCGCGGCAAAAAAGGGTGATCTTGCGGGGGTGTTTGTCCATAAGTTCAAATCCAATGGCCAACTGACGTTGCTGGCCTACGAGTACGATCCCGGCACGCGCAGGTTGCTGTTACTGGGCGCTCATGAGAATTTCTACCGGGATTTGAAGCGATAGATTCCCCGTCTCTATTCAACCTTCTTGACAGTGTCCGCGACGATGCGAAGCACCCGCTTTATTCACTTGTCGCTGTCGTTGGTGATCTGATTGAAGCTTACGAGATTGGCCACGAACCCTCGGTTAACTAGCCGGCTGCGCCGGGTCGTTCCATGGGGCCGTCCGCGGAAGCGGGCGGTTTCTTTTTGCTGTCTATTGCGCTTTTATGAAACCCCGTAACGTGTATTGGAGTCTCGCATGGCGACCACAATGAAGCTTTCTGATGCGCTGGTGGAGGCGGCCAAGCCTTATGCCGCTGCTATGCAACGATCGGTACCCAAGCAAATCGAGTATTGGGCGCGGATTGGCCGGGCGGCAGAGGAAAATCCCGACCTGTCGATCGGGTTTATCGTCGATACCCTGGTGGGCATCGAGGAAGACCGCGCCGGCATGGGCAGTGAGTACAAATTCGGATGAAGCTGATCGCTATGCCGCGTTTTTCGCGTGCGGCGAAGAAGCTGAACCCGAGTGAGAAGGAGTCTCTGGATGCGGCGTTACGCGTCATTGTTGCCGATCCAGAGGCCGGCGAAATGAAAAAGGGCGACTTGGCGGGAGTGCAGGTTTACAAGTACCGGGTCAAGGCCCAGCTTGTCCTGGTCGCCTACCGCGTAGCCCGGGACGAGGATGCGGTCAAGCTCCTGTCGTATGGTTCGCATGAAAACTTCTATCGGGATTTGAAACGGGACTGATGGCGGATGAAAACA
>JANPOH010000250.1:0-2868 GCA_031427895.1 Betaproteobacteria bacterium | reverse complement strand
GAATCCGCCGTGCGCCGCCGTTTGCCTGCGGGGCGAACCCGTGGGCGCCACGCTGTCCGGCGGCATAGACTCCAGTCTGGTGGTGGCGCTGGCGGCGCGGCTGCATGATGCGCCCGTGACAACTTACTCCGTGTCGTTCGGCGCGGAGTATCGCAATGAACTGCCGTTCAGTTCACGGGTGGCGCAGCACTGCGGCGTGGCCCATCGTGTGGTTGAGTTGTCTCCTGCGATGATCGTCGCCGAACTCGACCGCACCATCGCCCTGCTGGGCGACCCCATCGGCGACCCGCTCACCGTGCCCAACGCCCTGTTGTTTCGCGAGGCCGCGCGCGACACCGGCGTGGTGCTCAATGGCGAGGGCGGCGACCCGTGTTTTGGCGGGCCGAAAAACACTCCGATGGTGCTTGCCGAACTATTCGGCGATTTGTATGCCGGCAATAATCGCAGACACCGCGCTGCAAGCTACCTGCGCGCGCACCAGAAATGCTACGACGATCTCGACGCCATGCTCACCCCGTCGGCGCGCGCGGCCATAGCCGGCGCGGCGCTCGAAGACTGGGTAACGCCCTATCTGGAAGACCCGCGCTGGAAGAGTTTTGTCGGGCGGCTGATGTCGATCAACCTGCTGTGCAAGGGCGCGCATCACATCCTCGGCAAGGTCGATGCGTTAAGCCGCCCGTTCGGCGTGCTGCCACGCTCGCCGCTGTTTGACCGCGATGTGGTGGAAACCGCTTTTGCGATTCCGCCACAACTGAAGCTGCGCGGCACGATTGAAAAATACCTGCTCAAAGAGGCCGTGCGCGACCTGCTGCCGCAAGAGATTATCGAGCGCCCGAAAAGCGGCATGCTGGTGCCGGTGCAAGGCTGGTTTCGCGGGCCGCTGCTGCACGAGGCGCGCCAACGGCTGCTCGACGGGCTCGCGCCGTGGGGCCTGTTCGAGCGCAGCTATCTTGAACGGCTGCTCGATGGACGGCTCGCCGGCATACATACGCGGCGCGGCGTCAAAATCTGGCTGCTGATTACACTGGAAGCATGGCTGCGCGGCGTGCTGAAAAGCTAGCGCTGCAATGCAGCGCCAGATAAGCCGTGCGAGAATAGCGCCATGCGCAGACTCCTGTTATTCACCGCATGTCTCTCGCCCGGCATGGCCGCGTTGGCGCAGGCGCCGGGTAACTACCCCGCCAAACCCATCCGCTTTATCGTTGGTTTTCCACCCAGCGGCACCAACGATTTTCTCGCGCGCGCGGTGGCGCCGAAGATAGCGGAGTTTCTCGGCCAGCAAGTCGTGGTTGATAACCGCGGCGGCGCCAGCACCATGATCGCCACCGAGCTGGTGGCGCGCGCCGCGCCCGACGGCTACACCATTTTGCTCAACGCGCCCGCGCATGCCACCAACCCCACGCTGGCAAAACCGAACTACGATTCGATCCGCGATTTTGCGTTTATTTCGCTGGTGGCCGAATCGCAGAACGTGCTGGTGCTGCACACCTCCATCCCCGCGAAGACGGTGAAAGAGTTTCTCGCGTTCGCCAAGGCACGCCCCGGCGAAATCAATTACGGCTCGTCCGGCGCGGGCAGCACACCGCATCTGTCGGCGGAGTTGTTTCAGTACATGACCGGCGTGAAACTCGTGCATGTGCCGTACAAAGGCAGCGGCGCGGGCATGGTGGCGCTGCTCTCCGGCGAGATATCGATGTATTTCGCCAACATCCCGGTGGCGATCCAGCATGTGCGCAATGGGCGGCTGCGCCCCATCGCACTGTCCGGCACGCGGCGCAATCAGGCGGTGCCGGGCATAGCCACGTTAAACGAATCCGATTTGCCCGGCTTCGACGTGACCTCCTGGTTCGGCATCGCCGCGCCCTCGAAAACCCCGCGCGCGATTGTCGAGCAACTCAACAGCGCCATCGTGCGCGCGGTGAACAGCCCTGACCTGCGCGCGCGTTTTCTCGATCAGGGCGCGGAGCCGGTGGGCAACACGCCGGAGCAATACACTGCGTTCATCGAACGTGAAATCGCCAAGTGGGCAAAGGTGATTAAGGCTGCGGGGATTACGGGCGGGTGAGAATCATTCGCCACAGGTGAATACAATACCCCTCCCGCGCATGGATTCCCGCCTGCGCGGGAATGACGAGCGGGAATGGATTTGATAACCAAGGAGCAGTTTTGATGAAAGCGTTGTTCAGCATGGCATTTGTTTTTGTGGCGGCCACTACCTCCGTATCGGCCCAACAGTACCCCGTCAAAGCCGTTCGCATGATCGTCGGCTTCCCCGCCGGCGGCACCTCCGACATCATGGCGCGGCTTACCGGACAAAAATTATCCGAGGCATGGGGGCAAACCTTTATCATCGATAACCGCCCCGGCGCGGGCGGCAACATCGGCACCGAACTGGTGGCGAAGGCTGCGCCCGACGGCTACACGCTGCTGGTGTCGCCCGGCAGCACGTTGACCAGCAACCCGGCGGTGTACAGCAAAGTGCCGTTCGACACCGTGCGTGATTTCGCGCCGGTGACCATCATCGCCGGCGTGCCCAATGCGCTGGTGGTGCATCCGTCGCTGCCGGTCGCCAACGTCAAACAACTCATCGCGCTGGCGAAATCGCGCCCCGGCCAGCTCGCCTATGCCTCCACCGGCGCCGGGCAATCCACCCATCTGTCGGCGGAGTTGCTCAAGACCTCGGCGGGCATCAACCTGATTCACGTGCCCTACAAAGGCAGCGCACCTGCGCTGACCGATATCGTCGCGGGGCAGGTGTCGGTGATGTTCGACAACCTGCCGTCGGTGCTGCCGTTCATTAAATCGGGCCGCTTAAAACCGCTGGCGGTGTCGAGCGCGGCGCGCTCGCGTGCGCTGCCGGAAATACCC
>JANPOH010000249.1:0-10645 GCA_031427895.1 Betaproteobacteria bacterium | reverse complement strand
ATAGTGTTAGTTCTACTGCGTCGAGCGCATTTTTTGCTTTTTCGGTGTAGTTCATAATTCCATAATATCCCAATACGTATAATGCTTTCAATATTTTTATATTATTAGGAGTGTGGCTCCATCCCTATACACTTATTTTAAAGAAAAATATTAATAATCAGTTACTTATGAATACAGGCTGCGCTAGGCCGACGGAAAATGTATTATTGGGATGCTTTGCGTGGAAGTTGAGGTGACAAGTCGTCTACCAATATGTCACGTCGAGGTTACGACCGCTGTGCGAAGGCAACTGACGCTCAAGGCATCGACGCCCAACGGCGGCTTCGACCGACTACCGGACGTTGACGATAGTCGAAGTGAATGTCTCTTCAGGCTCGATCACGCAAGTTCGCAGAAATTCCCACCATCGGTTAGACCTGTCAGGGCTGAACCCAGCCGCAACAGCGCCAAGGCGGCACTCGGATACACGACTGCAACCCACGATATCCGCGCCATGTAATCAATGGCACGGACAGTAGGCGCCCGTCAAAAGCGCGTGCCGGCCCGTTTGAACCGCTCGCGGATTACGCGCGCAAAAACTGCTGCACGACGTCGATAAACCCCTGCGGATTGTCCAGCGTGACGTGATGGTCCGAGGCCGGCACTTCCGCCACTTGCACCTGTGGCGCTCTGGCGTGGATTTCGGCCATCACGTCGGGCGTGAATCGCGGACTGTGCGCGCCCCCTCGGATCACCAGCGCCGGCACCTTGACCTTTTCCCATAGCGGCACGCCCGCGATCTGCGTGAAGTTCGCATACACGCCGCGGTCGGCCTTGTGCTGCCATCGGCCGTCGGCGCTTTGCCTTGCGCTGTACTTCGCCATGCGATGGAGGACTTCCGGCGCGGCGATCTGCTTTTCTCCACCTTCGAGGCGATAACGCGCGACCAGCTCCTCCTGTGTCGCGTAACCCTTCAACGGTTTTTCGCCGAAGGTGCGCATCCGGTTGACGCGCTCCATGGGCATCAGCATGACGCTGTCGATGACGACGAGCCGGCCGATCCGCCCCGGATGCGTTGCGGCATGAACCAGCGATACCATGCCGCCCATCGAATGGCCGACCAGCACGTAGTCGCGCAAATCGAGCTTTTCGACAAGGGCGTCGACGTCCTCGGCAAAGGTTTTCCACGCGTAGGTTTTCGGATCAGCCCAGGCGCTATCGCCGTGTCCGCGCATATCCATCGCATAGACATGATGGTTCGGCGTGAAACCCGGCGCGACAAAGTCGAACCAGTGTGCATGCGCTGCGCCGCCGTGGATGCAAAGCATCGGCCGATTTCCGGCCGTGCCGTAATCCAGGTAGTGCAGTCTGATGCCGTTAACTTCGGCGAAATGGCTGGTGCTGGCTGCGGCTTGAAGAGCGGTCATTGTTTTGCGCGGAAAGTGATGATGGGGATGCTGAATTCTATGAGAAATCTTGTCCTGCCGCTGCTGCCCCTGGCGTTTCTGCCGTCGAGAATCGCGATCACGATTTCCCATTTGTTTTTGATCGCTTCGGCGGCTCCCGCCGCGAGCATTTTTTCGCGTCGTCGAGAGTCATCACGGGATTCATACGCATGGCGGCATTCCCCGTTGTATGTAACTACATGTTTTTAAACGATTATTTTGTATTGTCGCCAGTAGCGGCGCATCACGAGCGCGGTCGCAGCGATGCGCCGCCGTCTATGGTGACGATGGTGCCGCTGATATACGAGGCGCGCTCCGATGCGAGGTAGGCCACCAGGTCGCCCACTTCGTCCGGACGGCCTGCGCGTTTGAACGGCAGGCCGTCCGCGACTTTGGCCTGCACTTGCGGCCAGCGCGTGACATCGCCGAACTCTTTGGCCGCTTGCTCCTTCATACGCAGAATCTGGCGCTAGGTTTCGATGCGTCCGGGGTTTACGCCCACCGCGCGTATGCCGTGATCGACGCTTTCCGCACCCAGCGCGCGCGTAAATGCCATCAGCGCCGCATTGCCGCTGGTGCCGGCAATGTAGTTTGAGCGGTGACGCTCGCCGGCGACGCCGATCACGTTAATGATGACGCCGGATTTTCGCTCGCACATGCGTCTGTAAATTTCGCGGGTGAGATTGATAAAGCCGAACACTTTCAAATCCCACGCATGCCGCCATTTCTCGTCGCTGACCTCCAGCAGGCCGCCGGCGGGTATGGCCCCCGCGTTGTTCACCAGAATATCCACGTCGCCGCAGGTGTTGCCGAGCGCGAGGACGTTTTCGGTTTTGCCCAGATCCATCGGATGAATCGCGACCTGGGTGTTGTATTTTTTGGCGATGGCATCGGCGGCGGCTTGCAGATCCGGCGCGCTGCGCGAGGCGATTTGCACCTGCGCGCCTTCGGCGGCGAACACCTGCGCGCAGCCCAGTCCGATGCCTTTCGAGCCGCCGGTAATCAGCACTTTCTTGCCACGTAGTTGCAGATCCATGGAGTTCTCCCTGTGTTTATTGAACAGCGATGCGTTGTATTATCACTCAGCTTGCGTCCGTCACGGAAGACGCGGTCGCCGCCGCCGTCAAAGCGCGCAGGCGCGGGCGTTACAATCCGTGGCTTGTTCAATCCTGTTTTGGTACCCCTCGGTCCCTCTATATGATCAAACGTCCCCAAGGCCCATCCGGCACGTTGCGGGTGCTGGAACACTCCTCGAAAATTCTCCAAGGCAATCCGCTCAACGATCCGCATGTGCGCAAGCTCGGCGTGTGGCTGCCGCCGCAGTACGACAGCAGCGACCAGCGGCGCTTTCCGGTGCTGTATGACCTGGCGGGTTTTACCGGCACCGGGCTGTCGCACACCCACTGGAAGCCGTTTGGCGACAATGTGCCGGAGCGCGCGGCGCGGCTGATCCACGACAAAAAAATGGGCCCGGCGATCATTGTGTTTCCGGATTGTTTTACCGCGCTGGGCGGCAATCAGTATGTGAATTCATCGGCCATCGGCGACTACGCCGACTACCTCACGCGCGAAATTATTCCGTTCGTCGATCGCGAATTCCGCACGCTGGCGGGGCGCGAACATCGCGGCTGCTTCGGTAAATCTTCCGGCGGTTACGGCGCGATCATTCACGGCATGAAATACGCGCAACACTGGGGCGCGATCGCGAATCACTCCGGCGATGCGTATTTTGATTTTGTGTATAGTCACGACTGGCCGAATACCCTTAACGAGCTGGCGAAGTACCGCGCGCCCAAACGCCGCGCGGGTGCGTATGACGTGCTGCGCGATTCCAGCCGGAAAAATATCGCCGAGGGGCTGGACGATGGGCGTATCAAACGTTTTCTCGAGCAGGCGTGGAAAAAAGAAAAACTCTCGTCCGCCGAGGGCCACTGCATGATGAATCTGTGCATGGCCGCCACCTATGATCCCGACGCGAAAGCGCCGAACGGTTTTCGCGTGCCTTTCAATCTGGAGTCGGGCGAGTTCATCGAACGCCGCTGGCGACACTGGCGCGCGCATGATCCGATCAACCTCGTGGCGAAGCACCGCGCTAATCTCAAGACGCTGCGCGGCATTTACATCGATTGTGGCTGGCGCGACCAGTATCACATCCATTACGGCACGCGCATTCTGTCCAAGCGCCTCGCGGCGGCAGGTATCCGCCATACGTATGAAGAATTTGACGACAATCACTCGGATATTGATTACCGCATGGACGTGAGTCTGCCGTTTCTTTATCGCGCGTTGAAGCCGTAATCCGCGCAAGGCAGGCTTCGGCGTGATTTCACTATTTGGTCTGATAATGTCGATTCAGCGCCGCCATGTGGCGGTCTGCCCTGCGAAAGCCCCGTTATCCGCGATTTCGCTATATGGGGCCACACCAAGGTATTGTTATAACTATTTGTTTTTATTGGTAATTTAATAATTCCTTGCGTCCTGGTGTCGTGATAGCGCGCGATTTTACCCCCGGTGCCGGAGGTCAAGCGCGAGAAAATCCTGTATCATTTCCACCCCCTACCCGTGCTGTTTCCCCCTGCGGTGCGGCCCGACTGACTTCCTTTAGAGACATTCGACATGCAAGCAATCCTCGATTACCTTAAAACCAGCGGCGAGCGCCTTGATTCAGAGATCGCCGCTGCAACCGGTCTGTCCCTTTCGAATGTACGCTCGGGCGTGAACGACCTGCGTACGCGCGGCGCGATCATGGTGTGCAAATCGATTCGTTATAAAGACGGCAAGGAAATCGAAGGTATTCTCTGCCGCATTTCGGGCTACATTCCGCAGGCCGCGCCTGGCCGCAAACCCAAATCGCACGCGCCGGCGAAGGTCGATTAACGTCACCCTCGAAATCAGCAGTAGCGTCAGCGTCATATTCCTTTCCGCGCCGCCCGCAAGGGAATACTGGAGACAACGGCATGAATGACATGGCGGCAGTCAATAAGGGTAACGGCGCGGCGCTTCCTGCATATCCGCTGCCCCCGGCCAGCCTCGCGCAACTCGGTTTTCACGCGCCCGCGCTGGCGCGGTTGCGCGGCGTGATTAACGGCCACATCAGCGAAGGCCGCTACCCCGGCGCGCAGATCGCGCTGGCGCGCCACGGCCAGCTTGCGTTGTTTGAAACCTTCGGCAACGCATCCCTTGAAGGCAACCAAGCCGCGGCCGACGACACGCTGTGGCTGCTGTTCTCCAACACCAAGGTCATTACCGCGATGGGCATCTGGGCGCTGGTCGAAGACGGCCTGCTCACCTTCAATGACCGCATCGCCGAGCACATGCCCGAGTTCGCGCAGCACGGCAAGGGCGACATCACGCTGGCGTTGTTATTGAGCCACCGCGCCGGGTTTCCCAGTCAAAACGTGACACCGGCGGTGTGGACAGATCACGCGGAAATGCGTCGCCAAGTGTGTAACTTCACGCTCGAATGGACGCCCGGCTCGCGCCTGCATTATCACGGCAAATCGGCCTTGTGGGTGGCGGCGGCGCTGATCGAAACCGTGAGCGGCATGGATTACCGCGATTTTCTGCGGCAGCGAATCATCGAACCGCTCGGACTCGCGCGCGACATTTTTGTCGGCCTGCCGGACGCCGAACACGCGCGCGTCGCCACCATGTACGAGCCCGCTATTGGCCAACAGGACCAGCAGGACAAGCCTGCCGCGGTCGACAGCAAGCAACAGGCGCTGAAGGATGAAAACACCGCCGCGCATCGCCGCGCCGGCGTGCCGAGCAGCGGCGGCTACGCCACCGCGCGCGGCATGGCTGCGCTGTACCAGATGATGGCGAACTTCGGCACACTCAACGGCACGCGCATATTCTCGCGCCCGCTGGTGGAGTACGTTACGCGCAACCACACCGGCGACATGCACGACGGCGGCATGCACATGCCCATGCATCGCGGGCTGGGCGTCCACACACGCGGCGTGAGCGACAAAATACGCGGCCTTGGCGCCATCGCCTCGCCGCGCACGTTTGGACATGGCGGCGTCGGCACCTCCTACTGCTGGGCCGACCCGGATTCAGGCGTGTCGTTCGCCTACATCAGCAACAGCCGCATCCCCGATCCGTGGCACAGCCGGCGGCTGGATGTGATCGCCAATCTGGTGCATTCGGCGATTGATTGAAATACGTTAGATGCGGTGACGTGCAAACTGCCACGTAAAAAATCCTTCACCACGGAACACGCCGAACACGCGGAAAAACCCGGACGCGAATATCTTTCGCGTGTCCCGTGGTGAATTACTGGTAAATATATCTTAACTATTTGTTTTTATTGAATATTTCTACAGCCCTGCCTGCGTAATAAACTTGCCTACCAGGTAAGGCTCCAGCGCCTCGGTGCCGCCTTCCGAGCCGTAGCCTGAATCCTTGACGCCGCCGAAGGGCACTTCGGGTAACGCGAAGCCAAGGTGGTTGATGGTCATCATGCCGGTTTCGACTTGCGCGGCGATGTTGTTTGCCGTTTTCGCCGAGCGTGTCCATGCGTAGGCCGCGAGGCCGTAGGGCAAACGGTTGGCTTCGGTCACGGCGTCGTCAAAGGTCTTGAACGGGTTGATGATCGCCAGCGGGCCGAAGGGTTCGGTGTTCATCGCCGCCGCGTCTTTGCCCAATTCGGTAATCACGGTCGGTTCGAAGAAATTGCCTTTTTCGCCGATGGGATGGCCGCCGGTTTGCAGTTTGCCGCCACGCTTTGTAGCGTCTTCGACATTGGCGATCATCGCGGTTTGGCGGCGCGGGTTGGCCATGGTGGCCATCTTGGTGTCTTTGTCGAAGCCGTCGCCGACTTTCATGCCCTTGGCGCCTTCGACGAATTTTTCGACGAATTGTTTGTAGACACCTTCCTGCACCAGAAAGCGCGTAGGCGATACGCACACTTGCCCCGCGTTGCGGTATTTCATGAAGCTCATGGTCTTGGCGGCGATGTCGATATCCGCGTCGTCAAAAATAATCACCGGCGCGTGGCCGCCGAGTTCCATGGTGGCGCGCTTCATGTGCTGGCCCGCCATGCCCGCGAGCAGCTTGCCCACCGGCGTGGAACCGGTGAAAGTGATTTTACGGATCACCGGATGCGGTATCAGGTAACTCGAAATTTCGGAGGGGCTGCCGTAAACCAGATTGATAACACCGGCGGGCACGCCGGCATCGACAAATGCGCGCACCAGTTCGGCCGGCGAGGCGGGGGTTTCTTCCGGCGCTTTGAGAATAATCGAGCAGCCGGTGGACAGCGCCGCCGAGAGTTTGCGTACCGCCTGATTGATGGGGAAGTTCCACGGCGTAAATGCCGCCACCGGGCCGACCGGCTCTTTCACCACCAGTTGATACACGCCCTCGGCGCGCGCCGGGATCACGCGCCCGTAGGCGCGGCGGCCTTCTTCGGCGAACCAATCGATGATGTCCGCGCCCGCCAGGCATTCGAGCTTGGCCTCGCCCACCGGCTTGCCTTGCTCCAGCGTCATCAATTCAGCGGTGCGGTCGGCGCGGCTGCGGAATAAATCCGCGGCCTTACGCATGATCTTGCAACGCTCAAACGCTGAAATCTTGCGCCACACTTTGTAGCCCTGGTCGGCGGCTTCAAGTGCGCGGTCGAGGTCGGCTTTTTCGGCGTAAGCCACCGTGCCGATGGGCTGATGGGTGGCGGGGTTGACCACGGGCAGGGTGCGGCCGGCGGCGGCGGGACCCCACACGCCGTTGATATGGAGTTGAGTGTCTTGATAGGCAGGCATGGCGATGGACTCTGGAAGGGTTGAAAAACGGGAAGCGCGAAGGATAACCGAGATTGCGAAACTGCGGCTACTGCGCGCTTTCCGCGGTAATTCCCGCGCTTTTGATGACCTTGCGCCAGCGCTCCGTCTCGGACACGATCAACTGGCGAAATGCCGACGGCGTTCCCGGTGTGGCTTCCACACCCTGATCGAGCAGGCGCTGCATTACACCGGGGTCGGCAAGCGCGCGGTTTAGTTCTGTGTTGAAGCGCGTGACGATGGCGGCGGGCGTGCCTGACGGTGCGAGCAATCCGTACCAGGTGTTGCAGTCAAAGCCGGGGAAGATGTCCGCGATGGCGGGCTGTTCCGGCGCGACGCGATTGGGTTTGGGCGTCGCGGTGGCGATCACGCGCAGCCGTCCGGCCTTCACCATCGCCGACATCTGCGGCGTGCCGGAGAACATCACTTGTACTTGTCCGGCGACCAGATCGGTGATGGCCGGGCCGCCGCCTTTATACGGCACATGCACGAATTTCACGCCCGCCATGCTGTTGAGCATTTCGATGCCCAGATGATTCGGCGTGCCCACGCCGGGTGAGGCAAAGTTTAGTTTGCCGGGCTGCGCTTTCGCGAGATCAATCAACTCCTTCACGTTGCGTACCGGCAGCGCCGGGTTCACCACCAGAAAATACGGCACATACACCATCAGTCCCAGCGGCGCGAAATCGCGCAGCGGATCAAACGCCATTTTCGCGCCCAGCGCGGGGATGATGGACAAGCCCGCCGAGGTGCCGAAGGTAATGGTGTAGCCGTCGGGCGCGGCGCGCGCGCCTTGGGTAAGGCCGATCAGCGTGCCCGCGCCGGGACGGTTGTCGATCACGATCTGTTGCGCGAATGCCGCGCCCAGTTTGAGGCCGATTTCACGCGCGACGAAATCGGTGGTGCCCGCGGGCGGGTAGGGCACGATCAGGCGCACCGGTTTCGCGGGGTAATGCTGCGCCTGCGCCGCCGTCATACACGTCAGCGCGGTCAGCAGGGCGCCCAGGCATGGGTGAAGGCGAAGGCGAGCGGACGCAATTTTCATGTGGGTTCCTCGGTACAAATGATGGAACTACGAATCTACCAGTAATGTATCGCTTGTCCAGTGTCCCGGTATACTCGCCGATTCCATCTCTGCAATTACCGTCAACCGATTTAAAACCAGGGGAGAAGCAACATGCATCTACAAGGAAAAGCAGCGGTAGTCACCGGCGCGGGCCGCGGTATCGGGCGCGCGGTGGCGCTGGAACTCGCGCGGCAAGGCGCCAGTGTCATCGTGGTGGATCCGGGCGTCGGGCGCGGCGGTGAAAAAACCGAGGAGCGGCCCGCCGATGACGTGGTGGCCGAGATTGTCGCGGCGGGCGGCAAGGCGCAGGCCAATTATGATTCGGTGGCCGATTACCTCAAGGCCGGGCTGATGATAAAGCAGTGCGTCGATGCCTACGGCAAGATCGATATTCTGGTGAACGTCGCCGGCAATCTGCGCGAGCGCATGATCTGGAACATGTCCGAAGACGATTTCGATTCGGTGATCACGGTGCATCTGAAGGGCAACTGGAACACCTGTCATCACGCGGTGAAATACATGCGCGTGGCGGGGCATGGGCGCATTATCAATTTTTCGTCCGATGCGTTTAAAGGCTCGGTCGGGCAATGCAACTACAGCGCGGCCAAGGCCGGCATCATTGGGCTGACGCGCTCCATCGCCAAAGAAGCCTACAAAAACGGCGTCACCGCCAATGCCATCTGCCCGTCCGCCGACACGCGCATGACGCTGACGCCCGAGGTCAAGGAAAACCGCCGCCGCAAATTCGAGGCCGGCCTGCTGACCAAGGAGCAATATGCGCTGACGCTGGTGCATCGCGGCCCCGAATACATCGCGCCGATGGTGGCTTATCTCGCCACCGATAACGCCGATACCATCAACGGTCAGGTGTTCCACGTCGAACGCGGCCGCATCAATACCTATGTCTTCGGTGACGATTACAAATTTCTGCACAAGGGCGACGACGGCATGTTCACGGTTGAGGAATTGATCGAAACCGTGCCCGGCTCGTTGATGAGCGGCATCGTGCCGGTGGTGCCGCCGGTAAAAATGGCGGACGCGGTCAGCTCGAATGCCGCGAAGGTGCAAAAGGCCGGTTGAGTTATTAAAAATAATTCAATAAAAACAAATGGTTACGTAAGCTGAAATGACGGAAACAGGAGTCTTGATGGAACCCCTTGCTGATGATCGCGTGCGTCTGAGCGTGAGTGAAGCGCAAACGCTGGCGCAACAAGTGCTCGGCAATATCGGTTACGACGCCGAGCAAGCGCGCATCATCGCCGATCATGTGGTTGATGCCGCGCTGTGCGGTTACGAATATTCGGGGCTGCCGAAAATTCTCAACGTGGCCGAGCATCGCCAGTTGCGTGAACCGCGCCGCGCCATGCGCGTGCTGCGCGAAACGCCGAACTCCCTGCTCTACGACGGCGGTAACAATAACGGCATGGTCACCATGTACCATTGCACTCAGACCGCCATCGCCAAGGCGCGCGAGCAGGGCATGGCAGTGGTCGGCGTGAACAATTCGTGGGTCAGCGGCCGCAGCGCGCACTACGTTGAAATGGTCGCGCGCGCGGGGCTGGTGGGCATACACAGCGTGGCGAGCCGCGCCCACGTGGCCGCGCCCGGCTCCAAGGGGGCCGCGACCGGCACCAACCCGGTGGCGTTTGGTTTTCCCACCCTGGATGAGCCTTTCGTGATTGATCTGGGTGCGGCGGCGTTCATGGGCACCGACCTGATTTTTCAGGAACGCCGCGGCGCGGTGTTGCCCGAAGGCGTTGCGCTTGATAAAGACGGGCAGCTCACGCGCGACCCGGCGAAGGTGGCGACGATACTGCCGTTCGGCGGTGACAATAGCTATAAGGGCTTTGCGCTGGCCATGGCAATGCAGGCGCTCGGCGTGCTCGCGGGCTCGGGCCTCGGCGACGACAAAACCTACGGCTATCTCATCATGGCGATTGATCCCGAACGGATGATGGCGGGCGATGATTTCAGGCGTCACATGAGCGAGATGCTCGCCAAGGTGAAAGCCGCGCCGCGCCAGCCCGGCGTGGATGAAATCCGCCTGCCGGGCGAGCGCTCGGCGCGCGAACGCGCGCGTCACCTGCGCGAGGGTATCGTAATCGACCGCAAAATTTACGACGCGCTGCTGGCGGTGCCGCCGGGGAAATTGCCCGGCATCTGATGCGATGGCGCGGCCCGAACGGTGTAAGGTAGATGGCGAAGATCCATAATTTTGCTGATTGCCTGACTACTTGTACTGTGTCACAAAGTAAATTCCCCCCTTCAAGGCTGATCTTTACCCACAATTATTTACTCAAAATCAATGACTTACCTCTGCAAGCGATCTGTAGGGTGCGCACCGCGCACGCGTCACGTGCGTAGCCGCGTGCGCT
>JANPOH010000248.1:0-5731 GCA_031427895.1 Betaproteobacteria bacterium | reverse complement strand
CCCGTATCGCTCCAGTCGCGCCGCCTTCAAAAGCCGCGACGACACCGAAAGCGGAGATCACAAAATGATCGCCGCGCTGATCCGCTGGTCCATCGGCCAGCGCTTTCTGATGCTCTTGGCCAGCCTCATGCTGGGCGCCTGGGGCGCATGGTCGCTGATGCATGTTCCGCTCGACGCCATCCCCGACCTGTCGGACACGCAGGTGATCATCCGCACCGCGTACCCCGGCCAGGCACCGCAGATCGTCGAGGACCAGGTCACCTACCCGCTCACCACCACCATGCTGTCGGTGCCGGGTGCGAAGACCGTGCGCGGCTATTCGTTTTTCGGCGATTCGTTTGTGTATGTGTTGTTCGAGGACGGCGTTGATCTGTATTGGGCGCGCTCGCGCGTGCTTGAATATCTGAATCAGGTGCAGGCCCGTTTGCCGCGCAACGCCAAGGCCACGCTGGGGCCGGACGCCACCGGCGTGGGCTGGATTTATCAATACGCGCTCATCGACAAGAGCGGACGCCACGACCTCGGCCAATTGCGCGCGTTGCAGGATTGGTTTCTCAAGTACGAATTAAAGAGCGTGGCCAATGTCGCCGAGGTCGCCACCGTCGGCGGCATGGTGCGCCAGTATCAAATCGTGCTCAACCCGGACCGGCTGCGCGCGTATTCGCTGCCGGTGGCGCGCGTGGTGCAGGCTATTAAAAACGCCAATCAGGAAAGCGGCGGCTCGGTGCTCGAACTCGGCGAAGCCGAATACATGGTGCGCGCACGGGGCTACCTGAAATCGCTCGACGACTTTCGCGCGATACCGGTGGGTCTCGGTGACGGCGGCACGCCGATACTGTTGAAGGACGTGGCCCGTATACAAATCGGACCGGAAATGCGCCGCGGCATTTCCGAACTCGACGGCGAGGGCGAAGCGGTGGGCGGCATTGTCATCATGCGCCAGGGCAAAAACGCGCTGGAAACCATCGCCGCAGTCAAAGCCAAAATCGAAAGCCTTAAACCCGGCCTGCCACCGGGCGTGGAAATCGTGCCGGCGTACGACCGCTCCGATTTAATCGTGCGCGCGATCAAACATCTGCGCGACAAACTGATCGAGGAGTTCGTGGTGGTGGCGCTGGTGTGCGTGGTGTTTCTGTTGCATCTGCGCTCGAGTCTCGTCGCCATCATCACGCTGCCGCTGGGCGTGCTGGTGGCGTTCATCATCATGGTGCATCAAGGCATCAACGCCAACATCATGTCACTCGGCGGCATTGCCATCGCCATCGGCGCGATGGTGGATGCGGCGGTGGTGATGATCGAAAACGCGCACAAGCATCTTGAAACCTGGCGTCACGCACACGCGGGCGAAACGCTTGCCGACGACGAACGCTGGCGTTTGATCGGCGATGCCGCGGTGGAAGTCGGTCCCGCGCTGTTTTTCAGCCTGCTCATCATCACGCTGTCGTTCGTGCCGGTGTTCGCGCTCGAAGCGCAGGAAGGCCGCTTGTTCGCGCCGCTCGCCTACACCAAGAGTTATGCGATGGCGGCGGCGGCGGGCTTGTCGGTGACACTGGTGCCGGTGCTGATGGGCTACTGGATACGCGGCCGCATACTTGACGAAAATCGTAATATAATCAATAGGTTAATGATATTCCTCTATCGCCCGTTGCTGGCCGCGGTGCTGCGCTTTCCGAAACTCACGCTGGTGGCTGCTGTCATCGTTCTCGCCGCTTCGGCTTACCCTGCTTCACGGCTCGGCGCGGAATTCATGCCGCCGCTCGACGAAGGCGATCTGCTCTACATGCCCACCGCGCTGCCGGGTTTATCCGCCGGCAAGGCCGCCGAGATACTCCAACTCACCGACCGCATGATCCGCACCGTCCCTGAAGTCGCGCGCGTGTTCGGCAAGATCGGGCGCGCCGACACCGCCACCGACCCCGCGCCGCTGGAAATGGTGGAGACCACCATCCAGTTCAAACCCAGGAGCGAATGGCGCGCCGGCATGACACAGGAGAAACTCATCGAGGAGCTCGACCGCGCGGTGCGCGTGCCGGGCTTGTCGAACATCTGGGTGCCGCCGATCCGCAACCGCATCGACATGCTTGCCACCGGCATCAAGAGTCCGCTCGGCATCAAGGTCGCGGGGCCCGATCTCGCCACCATCGAGCGCATCGCTTCCGACATCGAACGCGCGGTGAAAAATGTGCCGGGCGTGACCTCCGCGCTCGCCGAAAGGCTCACCGGCGGGCGCTATATTGACGTCACCATCGACCGCGTGGCCGCCGCGCGCTTCGGCATGAACATCATGGATGTGCAGGAGATCATCGCCGCGGCGGTGGGCGGCGAAAACATCGGCGAGACCATCGAAGGCTTGCAGCGCTTCCCCATCAGCGTGCGCTACCCGCGCGAGCTGCGCGATTCCGTCGAAGCGCTGCGCGCGCTGCCGGTGGTCACCGAACGCGGCGCGCAAATACCTCTGGGCGCGCTGGCAAAAATCGCCATCGTCGACGGCCCGCCCATGCTACGCAGCGAAAACGCACGCCTGTCGGGCTGGGTGTATGTGGACATGCGCGGGCGCGATCTGCAAGCGGTGGTCACCGACGCGCAGCGCGCGGTGCGTGAGCAGGTGAAACTCGAACCCGGCTACTCGCTGGCGTGGTCGGGCCAGTTTGAATACCTCGAACGCGCCAAGAAACGGTTAACGATAGTCGTTCCGTTCACCCTCGCCATCATCTTCGTGCTGCTCTACATCATCTTCAAAAACGCGGGCGAGGCGCTGCTCATCATGGCGGCGGTGCCGTTCGCGCTGGTCGGCGGCCTGTGGCTGATCTGGCTGCTGGGCTACCACCTGTCGGTGGCGGTGGCGGTGGGCTTCATCGCACTGGCCGGCGTGGCCGCTGAATTCGGCGTGGTGATGCTGATCTATCTGCGGCACGCGCTGGATAAACGCATCGCCGCCGGCGAAACGTACAACACAGCGCTGGTGATGAGCGCCATCACCGAAGGCGCGCTGCTGCGCGTGCGCCCCAAGGCGATGACGGTGGCGGTCATCCTCGCGGGCCTGCTGCCGATCATGCTGACCGAAGGCACGGGCGCCGAAGTCATGCAGCGCATCGCCGCGCCCATGGTCGGCGGCATGATTACCGCGCCGCTCCTGTCGATGCTGGTGATACCGGCGGCGTACCTGTTGATGCGAAGGCGGCGACCGTAGGGCGCCGGTGACACAGTAACCGCATCGGCCCGCGCGTCACACCCATTCACAAGTGCATCCTGCGTGGCACGTTCCAGCCGACGGCATTACCATTCACGCACTATTCGTTGACGTGAATCGCACATCAACCCGCTCACCGGGCGCCCGATGGATAAAGTTGATCACATCTACACGCTTCATCAACTGCTGCGACAGCGGCGCACCCCGTTGACGCTCGATGAAATAAGGCTCTCACTGGACGCGATCGCCGTTGAGACAGGTGAACTTCAGGCCGCCGGTTGGAGCGCGCCACCCTGTGCGCTGACCCGCGACTATCGACGCCCCCTGCATGCGCTCAAGACGGTGGCCCCCGTTGTGTCACGAAAACGGGTTACCGGCAATGCGCCAACGACCATCACCACGGCGCGCTTCATGCTGTACGGCAAGCCGCTGCCTCGTATCAAAGATGCTGTGCGTATCGGCGAAATGCTACGCACGGCGGTCATGGGCCGCGCGAAACAGCTACTCGGCCCTGACTTACTGCCGGCGGAACTCAGTGGCCATGATTTAGGCGACGACAATCGTCACGGCCATGCCTTTTGGCTGCCAGAACCAAACGATCACAGTGAAATCGAACATCTGATTGTGCATGCGCCAAACGGACTCAGCGCTGATGCCATGCGCGTACTCACCGCCTTGCAGCAAATCAGGCGCAACGAAGGCGAGCCGTTGCGAGTAATGCTGGAAGGCTTCGGCGCTGTCTCTCTGTTTGACCGCGCTTCGCTTCTTACCGGCGAATCCACCGTCTGGCGCGGCGTGACGCCGTACTTGCACCCGTGGCATCTGAAAAAGCCTGAATTGCGCACTCACGAAGCCACGAGCGCGGCGATTCTTAACCAACTGCGGCGAGAATGGCATGCGCGCGGCGAAAAGCAGGCGGAGATTCTTGATATCCGCGAACTCCCATCAATTCGATACGGCGGGCACGAAATGTGTGCGCTGCACTTTCATCGCTTTCGGCGCAAACGCGGCCTTACCCAGCCCGACACGCTCGGGCGCCTGCTTGAACTGCGCTTCGCGCATCCCGTACGGGGTCCGGTCGCGCTCGGCTTCGCTTGCCACTTCGGCCTAGGCCTCTTCACCCCCGCCCCCAATGCCTGACCGCAAGCCAAAACCCAACCCCGCCCGCGAAGACCGCATCGAGCAGGACATCGTTGTCGATGCCTACGGCGAAGAAGAGCGCGCGATGGGCTGGTACTACTATCTCGAAAACAAATTGCAATTCCCCTTTCGCGCAAAGTGCGCGGTGGCGCGCAAAGTTTCGCCGTTAAAGAAAGGCGAGAAAGTCGAGGTGATCGGCATGGCGCCCGAGGATGACCGCATGCACACAATGATGGTGTTGATCCGTTTCGCGGATCGCACGCTCGGCGTGCCGCTCGATCAGCTTGAGGCGGTTACGGGCGGCAAGGCCGTGCGCGAGGCGATGGCGGATTGGCGCTACTGGTGTGCGATGGGTTATCAGTTCTGAACGGCAAATGACGCGAACGGAGGGTGCCGCGCACACAATAAAACATGCATAAGTATTTGTTTTAATTAATGTTTTTACGAATAGATACGTATGTTCAAATGCAAATCATTAGCCGCCTTGCAAGCCCGCAAGCATCATCCAGAACTCGCGAGGTGATTTGATAGGCATTCCGCCCACATCGCCGATATCAAGCAGCGCTTTGTCGCCGGTGACGAACACGTCTGTATTGGCGGCTACGGCGCAGGCGACGATTGCGCCGTCTACGGGATCACTAATCTCGCGACTCGGCGCATCGGCGGCGGTAATGACTTGCGCTTGCTGTTTCAGCAATTGGAGGTATGCATTGATCGTTGAGCGAGGCAGGCGGAATTTCCCCGCGGCCGCACGCTCAAGCTCAACCAGCACTGCTTCGGAGGTCAGCAGTATGTGGTCGTCAATAACTGCTTCAAATATTTCAGCACACAGGCCGCGCGTGCCCAAGGCGCTCGCGAGTACGTTGGTATCGAGAAAAACCCTCACGATACGTCGCGGAATACGTCCTCGTCGGTCAGATAGCCCGCCGCTGCCGCATAGGGCATGGCCTGGCTGCGTAATTCACGAAATTTTCGTGCGGCGAACTGGCGGCGCAGCGCTTCGCGCGCGAGCTCGCTTTTCGGGCGGCCCGTGCTTTTTGCAAGACGCGCGAGTTCTCGATCAAGCTTCTGGTCCAGACGAATGGTCAAAGTGCTCATGATGTTCTCCGTTCTTGCGTGTGTAAGACATTGTAACACGCTTGTGGCTCACCCCCTCTCGTGAATGCCGGCCATGGACGACGCCCAGCAAGAACTCCCGCTGCCCTTCCCCGAGCTTTCGGGCGATATGCCGCTGCTGCCGGCGCGCATGGTCAACGAGTATCAGTATTGCCCGCAGCTTGCGTATCTGGAGTGGGTGCAGGGCGAATGGGCAGCCTCGGCTGATACCGTCGAGGGCGCCCACGTACACCGTCGCGTGGATAAACCCGGCGGCGCACTGCCTGATCCGGCCACTGTCGATGC
>JANPOH010000247.1:0-5506 GCA_031427895.1 Betaproteobacteria bacterium | reverse complement strand
CCCCCCCCCCCCCCCCCCCCCCCCCCCCCCCCCCCCCCCCCCCCCCCCCCCCCCCCCCCCCCCCCCCCCCCCCCCCCCCCCCCCCCCCAACTGTACGATATTTTCAGTTAGCGGGGTTTGCGCCGACGGATCTCTTCGATTACGGCCGAGTTGTCCCAATCGCCTTCGCCCGCCGCGACGCAACCATCGACGATGCCAACGTAGGTTTCGGCCAGCGGCAGCCCCTGCCCGCGTTCCTTCGCCTGTTGCAGCATCAATAAAAAATCCTTGCGCGTTTGCGTGATGAAGCCGTGCGGGGTGAAATCGCCGCTGACCATTTTGGGGCCTTTGATGTCCATTACCTGCGATTGCGCCGCCGATTCGCGCGCCACTTGCAAAAACGCGGCGGGGTCTAATCCGAGTGTTTGCGCGAACACCAACCCTTCGGCCAGCGCGGCGCGATTAACGCCCAGGATCAGATTAATAGCGAGCTTGGCGCGCCCGCCGTTGCCCGCCGCGCCGAGGTGATGGCGGCGCGGGCAGATCGCATCCAAAACCGTTTTCGCTTCGTCGGCCGCCGCCGCGTCGCCGCCGATCATGCCGAGCGCGTCGCCTTGCTCGGTTTGCCGGCTGGTGCCCGACACCGGCGCTTCGACGTAGCGCAGTTTGTTCGCCGGGATGCGCGCGTACAAGCTGGATATCTTGTCCGGGTCGCAGGTGCTCACGCATAAGGCGATGAGCGGCGGCTTGCCTGCGGGCATCGCGGCTATCAGCGCATCGACGGTGGCTTCGACTTGCTCGGTATTGAACACCGCCAGCACGACTTGATCGCACTCACGCGCAATCTCCGCCAACGACGCAGCCGCTTTGCCGCCAAGCTGGACGAAGGCGTCCAGCTTGGCCGCATCCACGTCGTAGCCCAGCAATGGCAACCCGGCTGCGTGCATGCGTCGGGCGCAGGCCATGCCCATTAAGCCGATGCCGACGAGGCCAATGGGTATGCTTTGATGCATGGTTTTTTCCGGTGAAAAATGAACGCGAATTATAGATGACTTGCCCGCGCGCCCTCGTGTTCCGCCGCCAACGCCGTCAGGCGCGCAGGTATAATGCGCCGCTGCGCCGGTATAGCTCAGTGGTAGAGCAATCGCCTTGTAAGCGATAGGTCGTCTGTTCAATCCAGACTACCGGCACCAGTCTGCTGTGCGTATAGAATAAAAAATTCAATAAAAACAAATAGTTATGTTATTTTGTTTCAAGTGACCCCCAGCGCTTGAAAGCGCCGGATGTTGCCCCGATATATGTAGGCGAACCAAAAAAAGCGGTGCGGGTCTTTAACGCTGGAAAAAGTCGTTTTGAGGAGAATGCGAAGTGATCAAGGTCGAAAACCTGTGTAAGCATTTCGGCGCCAAAGTCGCGGTCAACGACGTGTCGTTCACCGTCGAACGCGGCGAGGTGCTCGGATTTCTCGGGCCTAACGGCGCGGGCAAATCCACCACCATGCGCATGATTACCGGTTATTACCCGCCCACCTCGGGCAAGGTTACGGTTGGTGGTTTCGATATCATGGAAAAACCCATTGAGGCCAAACGGCTGATTGGTTATTTGCCGGAGAACGCGCCCGGCTATGCCGATATGACCGTGCGTGGCTTTCTGAGTTTTGCGGCGGAACTGCGTGGCTTGCATGGCGATGCGCGCAAAAAAGCGGTCAACCACGCGGCCGAGCTGTGTTGTCTGGAGAATGTGCTGTATCAGACCATCGATACCCTCTCCAAGGGCTACAAACACCGCACCTGCCTCGCGCAGTCGCTGATACACGACCCCGAAGTGCTGATCATGGACGAGCCCACTGACGGCCTTGATCCGAATCAAAAGCACGAGGTGCGCAGCCTGATCCGGCGTATGGCGTCAAACAAGGTCATCATTTTTTCGACGCATATTCTGGAAGAGGTTGAAGAAACCTGCTCGCGCGCCATCATCATCGACCGCGGCACCATCGTCGCCGACGGCACGCCGGCGGAGCTCAAGGCGCGCTCCGATATGGCGGGCGCGGTGCATATACAGACCGCGGGTGTGGCGGGCGCGGCCTTGATTGAAAAGTTGAGTCAGGTGGCCGGCGTGGTGCGCTCGGAAGTGATTTCCGACGCCAATGGCCGCGTTGAAGCGCGCGCTTATCCCGACAAGAGCAATCGCAACCTCAATCTGACGCGCGAGATCGCCGAGCTGGCGGCACAGCAGCATTGGCAACTCGACGAGATTCACACCGAAACCGGGCGGCTCGACGAAGTGTTCCGCGCGATTACGCTGCCGGATACCGTCAACGCAACTCGCGCTGCTACTGCCGCTACTGCAAAGGCCGCCTAATCATGAATGCCTGGAATAACATCAAAACCATTACCAAACGCGAGCTTGGCGGCTACTTTACGTCGCCGATTGCGTATGTGTTTCTGATTATCTTTCTGCTGCTGACGGGGTTTTTCACCTTCACCATCGGCAATTTCTTTGAACGTGGCGAAGCCTCGCTGGTGTCATTTTTTACCTGGCATCCGTGGCTGTATCTGTTTCTGGTGCCTGCGGTGGGTATGCGTTTGTGGTCGGAAGAGCGGCGCCTGGGCACCATGGAATTGCTGCTCACCATGCCGTTGACCACGTGGCAGGCGATTGTCGGCAAGTTTCTCGCGTCGTGGCTGTTTCTGGCGCTGGCGCTGGCGCTGACGTTCCCGGTGTGGATCACGGTCAACTGGCTGGGTTCGCCGGATAACGGCATCATCGCCGCCGGTTACGTCGGCAGCTTGTTTCTGGCGGGCTCGTATCTGGCGATCAGTTGCATGACCTCCGCGCTCACCCGCAATCAGGTCATCAGCTTCATCCTGTCGGTGATGATCTGCCTGTTCCTGATCCTCGCCGGTTACACGCCCGTCACCGATTTGCTCACGCGCTTTGCGAGCCCGGTGGTGGTGGATGTGATCGCGTCGTTCTCGGTCATGACGCACTTTGAAGGGTTTCAGCGGGGTGTGATCGACCTGCGTGATTTCCTGTTTTTCGCTTCGGTGATCGGCTTCGCGTTGTTTACCACTGGCGTGATTATCCGCAGCCAGCGGGCAGGGTAGGTAGAGGAAAACCATGAAGAAATCCAATCTCGATTCTGTGTTTTATTCGGCTGGCGGCCTGGTGCTGCTGGCGATTATTCTGGTCGCGGCGAACTTCTTGTTCAGCGCCTTCAAGGCGCGCGTGGATCTGACCCAGGGCAGCGTCTACACGCTGTCGCCGGGCACGCGCGCGATTTTGAGCAAACTCGAAGCGCCGGTGACCATCCGCTACTACTACACGCAGGGCGGCAACACCGTGCCGGTGGGCTTGAAAACCTTCGCCAAGCGCGTCGAAGACCTGCTCGCTGAATACAAAGCGGCGTCCGGCGGCATGGTGAAGATCGAAAAATTCAACCCCGAGCCGGATTCCGACGCCGAGGAATCCGCCGCGCTCGATAACGTTGAAGGCCAGCAAACCAACACCGGCGAAAAGTTTTATCTCGGCCTTGCGGTGTCGTTCCTCGACAAAAAAGAAGCGATTCCCGTGTTGTCGGCTGACCGCGAACGCCTGCTTGAATACGATCTGACCAGCAAGATTTCACAGGTGACACAGGCGAAAAAGCCGGTGATCGGCCTGATGGCGGGCTTGCCGGTGCTGGGCCGCTCGTTAAACCCCATGACCAAGCAGCAGCCCACCGAGCCGTGGGTGCTGGGGGCGGAACTCAAGCGCACCTTTGAAGTGAAAAAAATCGAACTCGATGCCAAAAAAATCGATGACGACGTGAAAGTGCTGCTGGTGATTCACCCGAAAAACATCACCGAAGAAGCCGAGTACGCAATCGACCAGTTCGTGCTGCGCGGCGGCAAGCTGGTGGCGTTTGTGGATCCGTATGCCTACTTCGATCAGCAGCCCGACATGCAAAACCCCTTCGGCGGCAATCAGGCCGGCGGCTCCGCGCTCTACAACCTGTTCAAGGGCTGGGGCGTCGAAATGGACGGCGGCAAAGTCATCGCCGACATGACTTTCCCCAGCGGCTCCGGCCCGCGCCTGCTGCCCACGCTGCTGATGCTCACCAATGACGCCTTCAACATGGACGACGTGGTGATGAGCCAGGTGGGTACGATGTTGGTGCCTTTTGGCGGCACCTTCAAGGGCAAGCTGGCCGACGGCTTGAAGCAGTCCGTGCTGATTCATTCATCGAAAAACGCGATGCCGGTGGATTTGATTATCGCCACCCTGTCGGGCGAACCTTCCACGCGCGGCTTCGCGCCCACCGGCAAGGAAGAACCCATCGCGATGCGCGTCATCGGCAAATTCAAATCGGCCTTCCCCAATGGCGAGCCGGTACCGCAGCAGGCGGCGGCGAAAAAAGGCGAACCCCTGGTGCCGCCACCGCCGTCTTCGGGCAAACACATGCGTGAAGCTGCCGCTGAAAACTCGGTGGTGCTGGTGGCCGACGTGGACATGCTCACCGACGGCGCGGCGGTTGAAGTGCAGGACGTATTCGGCCAAAAAGTGGTGGTGCCGCGCAACGGCAACCTCGCGTTTGCACAAAGCCTGGTCGAGCAACTGGCGGGCGATCAGAACCTGATGAACCTTCGCAGCCGCGCGGCGTTCAGCAAGCCGCTGACGGTGTTGCGTCAGATGGAAGCGCAGGCGCAGCAGGAGTATCTGGGCAAGATCAAGGGTCTCGAAGACGGCTTGAATCAAACCACCGAAAAACTTCAGGCGCTGCAAAAAGGCCGCACCGGCGTCGGCGCCGCATCCGCAGCCACCGTGTTGACGGCCGAGCAGCAGATCGAGATCGAGAACTTCCGCAAAAAAGCCAACGAGACACGCAAGGAGTTGAAAGAGCTTCGCAAGAACCTGCGCGTGGATACCGACCGGCTTGAGCTGTGGACCAAAGTCGTCAACATCGGCGCGATCCCGCTGCTGGTGGCGATACTCGGCTTGATGCTGGCGCTGGCCAAGCGCCGCAAAATGAGAATGGCGGTGGCCGCATGAACCGCAAACAGTTCTTGATGATGCTGGTGGCGGTCGCCGTGTTGGGCGGCGCCGGCTTGGCGATGTTCTGGCAGGAGCTTTCCGGCTACCAGGAAAGCGGCGCGAAGATCGGTGCGAAAGTGCTGCCGAATCTCAAAGCCGCCGATGCCACGGAAATTCTCTTGAAAGACGCTAAAAACGAAGTCACGCTGGTGAGCAAAAAAGGCTCGTGGAGCGTGAAAGAGCGTGGCGGCTATCCGGCGGACGTGGGTGAAATCAGCGAATTGCTGGCGAAGCTGGTGGAAGCGAAGGTCGTGCAATCCGAAGCCGTGGGCGAATCCTTGTATCCGCGTCTGAACCTTGGTGAACCGGGCAAAGACAAAGAAGGCACCGGCACGTTGCTCGAACTGAAAGACAAAGACAGCAAGCCCATCGCCAATTTGATTTTTGGCAAGGTATCGCTGAAAAAAGACCCCGGCAATCCGTTGCCGAACGCGGTGGATGGCGTGCCGGCGGG
>JANPOH010000246.1:0-1808 GCA_031427895.1 Betaproteobacteria bacterium | reverse complement strand
TCCTCGACCAGCAACGATTTGATGCGCGCATCGCAGGCGGCGAGCTGTGCGCGGTCGCCGCTGACCGTCAACGTGGCATGTATCAGCAAGTCCATGATAGGCACGGATTCTAACAGGCGATGGCCTGCGCTAAACTGCGCGTCATGCCTTCACGCAACAGCCCGCCCACGCTGAAACTCGCCGACTACTACATGGGCCGCGACCGCTCGCACCGCGGCGATCTCACGCGCGAACTGCGCGCCAATGCCCGCGACACCATGCGTCGCGTGAATCGTCTGTTAAAGCGCGCCGCGAAGCAAGTCCCCTTGGGGGGCGCCGGAATCACGGTCAGCGTTTCCTCGGGCTGGCGTCCGGCGACCATCAATGCGGCGGTGCCCGGCGCGGCCAAAAACAGCAAACACATCCAGTGTCTGGCCATTGACCTCAATGACCGCAACGGACGGCTTGACGCGTGGTGCATGGCGAATCTTGAGGTACTGGAAGAGCTCGGCTTGTGGCTGGAACATCCGCACGCAACTCCCGGCTGGTGTCATCTGCAGACGCAGCCGCCGCGCTCCGGCACTCGCGTGTTTAATCCGTAACTCATTGTTTTTATTAACTATTTTTTGATATGCTGCGCCACCTGCATCATGCGCAGGATTTTCAGCAACAGCAACACCAGCGGCGCGCCGTGCCAGAACAGGTCAAAAATATCGATGGGCCGCGCCAGCGTTCCGGCGACAAGCATTTTCAGTTTTTCCCACAGATGCGGCTCGGGCACGAACGGCGCCGGAACGAGCAGCACCGCGACCACCACGATCACCGCCAGCGGCACGCGATCCAGCCAGCGCCAGCGGCCAGGTGCTGCGCTCAATCGAGAAACTCCGCGTATTCCTCGAGCGCAATGCGCGGCGGCTGAAAATTATTGACCACCGCGTCACCATCGGCATAACCCATCGCCATGCCGCAGATGACGACCCACTCCCGGCCGAGTCCCAACTCGCGACGCACGATGTCCGGATAATTGGCAATCGACGCTTCCGGGCAGGTGTGCAGCCCTTTTGCGCGCGCCGCCAGCATGAGGGTCTGCAGAAACATGCCGTAATCGAGCCAACTGCCCTTCTCCAGCTTGCGGTCGATGGTGAAAATCAATCCCGCCGGTGCGCCGAAGAACGTGTAGTTGGTCGCGCGGTAGGCCTTCGATTTTTCATGCTCACCACGGCCGATGCCGAGTATTCCGTACAAACCCCAGCCGCATTCGCGACGGCGCGCGAGATAGGGTTCAACCACCGGGTCGGTGTAATACTCGTAGTCGCGCACATGGCCCGGCTCGTCGGTCAGGAATGCCTGCTGAATTGCGGAACCGACGCGCTTGAGCGTCGCCCCGGTCAGCACATGCACGCGCCAGGGCTGGATGTTGGAACCGCTGGGCGCGTGCCGCCCCAAAGCGACGATTTCGCGCAGCGTTTCGCGCGGCACCGGATCGGGTTTGTAGGCACGGATTGAACGGCGCGTGCGCGCGGCTTCGAAAACCCCGGCAGCGGGTTGATTGATGTCAGTCATGTGAACCTCCGGCCGCGATGTTATCAAGGCGCGGAAAACCGGCATTCATGCGCGTTTGACCGCCCGCGCGCCGCCCGCGGCAGCGATCAATTCGAGCTTCGCCGCGCGGTCGAGCTGCTTGATGGCGTATTCGCGATTGCTGGCTGCTGAGCGGTCTTTCGCAGCTTCACGGTAGACCAGCGCCACCGGTCGCCGCGAGCGCGTATAGCTCGCGCCCGCGCCGTTGCTGCCGTTGTGTTCGGTCAGGCGGCGGGCGACATCGCGCG
>JANPOH010000245.1:0-1869 GCA_031427895.1 Betaproteobacteria bacterium | reverse complement strand
ATGTCGTACCGGCGCGCGTGGCAATTGGTGGAAGCGATCAACGCGAGCTTCACCGAGCCGGTGGTGGTGACCGCCATCGGCGGCAAGCGCGGCGGCGGCGCATCGGTCACGGCGTTCGGACGCGAATTGGTCGCGCATTTTCAGGCGATGGAAGAAAAAGCCTCGGCGGCCATCGCCGACGACCTCGCGCGTTTCGCGCGGCAACTGTGTAAGCCTCTCGCCAAGCGCAGATCCACCCGGTAAACAGCAGCACAAGTGATTGTGTAATGCCGGGATTAGCGCTATATTCAAATAAATATAGCGAATTGAAAAGAGTAGGTAACTATATGTTTTTAAAGAATATTTTATTATGCTCCTGGGCTGTTTTTAGTGTGCTCGCGGTGTGCGTGTCGTCCGCACAGTCGCGCACGGGCACGGGCACGGACGCGGGCGTAACGGTCTACGCCGCGGTAAGTCTGAAAGAGGGCCTCGATGCATTGATTCGGCAATTTGAAAAGCAGGGCAATCCCCGTGTGCGAGTGTCGTATGGCGCCAGTTCGGCATTGGCGCGGCAAATTGAAAAAGGCGCACCGGCGAATATGTTCATTTCCGCCGATCTTGAATGGATGGATTATCTCGACCAACGCAAATTCGTGCATGCCGCATCGCGCGTCAATCTCTTGTCCAATCGGCTGGTGCTGATCGCGCCTGCCGCCGCCACAGTGGCGCTCACGATCGCGCCGAATTTTCCACTGGCAGCAGCGCTGGGCGACCATCGCTTGGCCATGGCTGATCCCGCCAGCGTGCCCGCCGGCAGGTACGGCAAGGCGGCGCTGGAAGCGCTGGGGGTGTGGCCGGCAGTCGCATCCAAACTCGCGCCGGGTGAGAATGTGCGTGCCGCGCTGATGCTGGTGGCGCGCGGCGAAGCGCCCTACGGCATCGTGTACCGCACCGATGCCATGGCCGAGCGCAAGGTGCGCGTGGTGGGGGAGTTTGCCGCGAGCCTGCACCCGCCCATTGTGTATGTGGCAGCCGTGCTTGCCGATCACCGGACCGCGGCCGCCGGGAGCCTGCTGCGTTATTTGCACGCCGCCGAAGCGCGCGCGGTGTGGCGTAAATTCGGTTTTGTGGTTGAGTAATGGCCATGTTGTCGCCCGAAGAAACCGACATCGTTCTGCTCAGTCTGAAAGTGGCTCTGTGGAGCGTAATCATCAGCGTGCCGTTCGGGTTGGCGGCGGCGCATGTATTGGCGCGGCACGACTTTCCGGGCAAAAGCCTGTTGGATGCATTGGTGCATCTGCCGCTGGTGCTGCCGCCGGTGGTGGTCGGTTACTGGTTGTTGTTGCTGTTTGGACGGCAAGGGCCGCTGGGCGCATGGCTTGAAGAATGGTTCGGCATGGTTGTCGCGTTTCGCTGGAGCGGCGCTGCTATCGCCAGCGCAGTGATGAGTTTTCCGCTGATGGTGCGTGCCATGCGCCTGTCAATGGAAGCGATTGACCCCAAGCTCGAAGCCGCCGCGCAAACCCTGGGCGCGGGGCGCCTGGGCGTTTTGCTCACCATCACGCTACCGCTGGCGCTGCCGGGTATTTTGACCGGCATGTTGCTGGCGTTTGCGCGCAGTCTCGGCGAATTTGGCGCGACGATTACGTTTGTGTCCAACATTCCGGGCGAAACGCAGACCATTCCCTCCGCCATCTATTCCTACACGCAAACGCCGGGTGGCGACGCGGGTGCGCTGCGGCTGTCTCTGGTCGCTGTCGCGGTATCGCTGCTGGCGCTGGTCGCGTCGGAGATTTTGGCCCGGCGGTCGCATGGCCGGGGGAACGGTCTTGCATGATTGAATTTGACGGTGCGTTGACCCGCGGAACATTTCAGCTCGACGCAAAGTTC
>JANPOH010000244.1:0-3487 GCA_031427895.1 Betaproteobacteria bacterium | reverse complement strand
GTCCAGCCGCCGTCGATGACGAGGCTGGTTCCGGTCATCAGCGACGCGGCGTCGCTGGCCACGAACACCACCGCCGCCGCCACTTCATCCAGTTGACCCAGCCGCCCCAGCGGGATGCGGTCCATCACCCATTTCGCGAATTCAGGCTTGGCGAACATCGGCGCCGTCATCGGCGTTTCGAGAAACGTCGGCGCGATGGAATTCACCCGGATGTTTTGCGGCGCGAGTTCCACCGCCAGCGCCTTGGTAAAGCCTTCGATTGCGTGCTTGGTCAGACAGTAGACCGTGCGCGTCGGCGCGCCCACATGGCCCATCTGCGAGGTGATGTTGATAATGCTGCCGCCGCGTTGCTTGCGCTCATTTCCGTCACCTCGCGACGCCTGCATTTTTTTCACCGCCGCTTGCGCCGTGATGAACATCGCGCGGATGTTCAGATTGAGCACGCGGTCGAGATTGACTTCGCTTACATTCACAAACGGCTCGGGAATGTTCATGCCCGCGTTATTTACCAGAATATCCAGCGCAGGCAACGATGCCACCGCGCGATTGACCGCCGCCGCATCGGTGACGTCGCACGCCAGCGCATGCGCGCGACCGCCGCCTGCGGTAATTTCAGCCACAGCGGAATCGAGATCACTTTGCGTGCGCGCCACGAGCCACACTTCCGCACCGGCATACGCCAGCGCGACGGCGGCGCTACGACCGATGCCGCGCCCCGCGCCGGTGACAAGCGCGGTGCGCCCTTCGAGGCGGAATTTATGGCTGATATCGCCGGGCGGCGTTGTTATGTTCGCAGGTGCGGTGGGCATGCTGTGTATCGCAGTTTTAAAATTCCTCCCTCATCCCCACCCTTCTCCCGAAGGGAGACGGGCTTTTCTTCCCTCTCCCTCCGGGAGGGACCGAGGGCGAGGGGAGCGCTTGGGCATGCCGCCAAATACCGGCTGCACCGCACAAGCGCAACATCTGTCAGGGTTACTTCACCCCCAACCCCGCCTTGCGCCCGCCATAACGCCGCAGCCGCAGATCGGCTTGCTCCTTATGCCCCCAGAAGCGCTCTATCGCGCACAGCCGCGAGCAGTAATCGCCCACCACCACGCTCGCGGCGTCGGTGACTTCCTGATAGGTGCAGGTTTTCAAAAACTTGCCCACCCACAGCCCGCCGGTGTAGCGCGCCGCGCCCATGGTGGGCAAGGTGTGATTGGTGCCGATGACCTTGTCGCCGTACGACACATTGGTTTGCGGCCCGAGGAACAGCGCGCCGTAGTTTTTCATGTGCTGCAAAAAGTAGCGTGGCTCGCGCGTCAACACTTCGACGTGCTCGGCGGCCTGGAGATCAGCCTCTTTCACCGCCTCGTCGATGGTATCGACGAGAATAATTTCGCCGTAATCGCGCCATGCCACGCTGGCGACATCCGCCGTCGGCAACACTTTTAACTGGCGCTCGATTTCCGCGGGCAAGTCTTCGGCGAGCTTGCGCGAGGTGGTGATGAGTATCGCCGGGCTGGTAGGGCCATGCTCGGCCTGCCCCAGCAGATCGGTGGCGATGATTTCAACGTCCGACGTTTCATCGGCGATCACCAGGATTTCCGTCGGCCCGGCCAGCAAATCGATACCCACGCGGCCAAACATCTGGCGCTTGGCTTCGGCCACATAGGCATTGCCCGGCCCCACCAGCATGTCCACCGGCGCGATCGTTTGCGTGCCGATACCCATCGCGGCGATCGCCTGCACACCGCCCATCACATAAATGTCGTCGGCGCCCGCCAGCACCATCGCGGCGATGGTTTCGGCGTGCGGCGCGCCCTGATTCGGCGGCGTACACGCGATCACGCGGCGCACACCGGCGGCGCGCGCAGTGACGATGCTCATGTGCGCGGAAGCCACCATCGGATAACGCCCGCCGGGCACGTAGCAACCCACGCTATCGACCGGAATATTTTTGTGGCCGAGTTTCACGCCGGGCAGAGTTTCGACTTCGATGTCTTTCATCGAGGCGCGCTGGTGCTGGGCGAAATTACGGATTTGCGCCTGCGCGAATTTGATATCGTCGATGGTGCTTGCGGGCACCTGCTTCATGATCGCGTCGATCTCGGCTTGCGACAGCTTGAAGCTCGGCGGCGACCACTTGTCGAATTTTTCCGACAACTCGCGCACGGCGGCGTCGCCGCGCTGTTTGACATCGGCGAGTATCGATTCCACCGTCTGCCGCACTTGTAGATCGATGGCGTCGGTGACTTCCTGCGCGATACGTTTCTTGAGATATTGGGCCATGGGATTCCTTGCAATTCAAGCGCGCATGATACCGCACACGCGGTCGTTCATTGGCGCGCGCGGCGCGGCGGAAGCTACTTCGCCCGAATGTTCGCTTCATTGATGACGCGCGCCCATTTGACTACTTCCGCTGTACGGATACGTTTGCGGATCACCGAACACGTGCATATGGCAATCGCAGCTTAACGGCAGGCCTTTGACCGCGGGCGTTCACTCATCAACCGGCATGCGTATTCCCCTTCGGTTTCAGTTGAAAAGCGATCATACCGTCTCTGCGCCGAGCGCAGCCACCCGAGGCATGGCGCGCCGCACCCGCAAGCCACATCGCGAGCGGCTTGCGCTTATAAAACGCGCGACGGCATAATGCCCCCATGTCCACAAAACGATCCGCGGTTGGCGCTACCGTCACCCTGCTATGTGCGATCATCGGCGCGCCCTCGCACGCCGCCGACGCCCCTCGCACCGCCTACCCTGACCGCCCGGTACGCATGATGGTGCCGTTCCCGCCCGGCGGGGCCAATGACATCGTGGCGCGTTTGGTGGCGCAAAAACTGTCCGAGCGCTGGGGCAAGCCGGTGGTGATCGACAATCGCGCCGGCGCGGGCGGCAACATCGGCACCGAAGTCGGCGCGCGCGCCAACCCGGACGGCTACACGCTCACCATCGGCTCCACCAGCACTTACATCACCAACGTGGTGCTCGATGCAAAACTGCCGTTCGATCCGCGCCGCGATTTCGCACCGATCACGCTGATTGTGATTGCGCCGAATGTGCTGGTGGTGCATCCGTCGGTGCCCGCGGCCAGCGTCGCGGAGTTCATCAAATTCGCCAAGGCGAATGCGAAGAAAATCAACTATTCATCCTTCGGCGAAGGCAGCTCCTCGCACTTGATCGGCGAAATGTTCAAAAGCGCGGCGGGCATCGCCATGGTACATGTGCCCTACAAAGGCGGCGGCCCCGCGCTGGCGGCGGTGATGGGCGGCGAAACGCACGTGACTTTTTCCAATCTGTCGGTGGCATTGCCCCAGATCAAGGGCGGCAAAGTCAAAGGCATCGCGGTCACCAGCGCCAAACGCGCCACCGCGTTGCCGGAGTTACCCACCATTGCCGAATCGGGGTTACCAGGATTTGAAGCCATCGCCTCGGTGGGCATCATGGCGCCCGCAGGCACGCCACGTGCGCTGGTGATGCGCGTGAATCAGGATGTGCATGCGGT